>LJUD01000052.1 GCA_001304035.1 bacterium SM23_31
TGCGGCAGCTTATTGAGTTAGTTTGCAGCCATGAAAATTTAACGCAGGTCAGCGTCAACGTAATATTTGTAAATTCTGAACATATCCGCCGGATCAATAAGCGCTTTCTCAAGCACGATTACCCGACAGATGTAATAGCATTTAACCTCAACGAGCCGGGAGAGAACCCGGAAGGTGAAATTTATGTTTGTCCGGAATTGGCAGAAACTCAGGCTCAAGAGCATCATATACTTTTTAAAGAAGAGCTTTTTCGGCTGGTAATTCACGGCATGCTGCATTTAATCGGATATGATGATGCCGATCCGGACGAACAACGCAGGATGTTTGACAAAGGTGAATTTTACCTGCGGAAGTTTTTTAATCCGAACAGTTCATAAATCACATAGATAAAAACCGAAGAATCCTGAGTAATATATTTATTGTGCAGCGGCTGCCACATTTTAGCCTGTTTAAAAATCCCTTGTTATCCTGAATATTTTTATTATAGGGAGAGACTACTCTTCATTACATAGCAGCGTGTTTACAGCAGTATCCATTTGAAAATTAACCAAAAAATACGATTTTGAAGTTTAGAAAGGATATAACAACAAAGAAATACGCAAATTTTGCCCGAATGCAGGGTTTTTTGCAATTTCTATAATATCAACAACTTGGCAATAAAAATAAGGATTTTATTAATGAGCCTGGCTAAACATAAATATTAATTAATGGAACATTTACTTGATTTTTGAGTATAATTATTGTAAAATGTTTATATTTTTATAATAATTCTTCACAATTTTGTCCTCGAGTGATATTTTGAAACGGAGGCGCCTATACAAAACTTTGATTGATTAGTGTAAATAATATGTGATTTTTGACCGGCGGAGTCCGGTGGATTATCACCTTGTTTAATCAAATATAGTATGACATTGTATAGGTTGCGATTAACATATCTTAAAATATTTCCGGTTTATTTACCGTTTATATTTGTCTTTTTGTCCGTATTCTACCCTGTTCAGGTCTCTGCGCAGATTGGTCTGCGGTATTCCCTTCCGAATAATAAAGTGGCGGAATTCGCCGCCAGCAATATCTCATCTTACGGATTAGGGACCGGTTCTTCCGGCAGTATCCCGCTTCCAAAAAGAGTCATGAAAATTGTCCGTAAAACCGAATTTGAGCCTGCTGCAAATGCATATGTACTAAGGGAAAATTATGCGGGTAATCAGTCAAAAATCCCTCTTGTAATCGGCAGGAATGAGATCCTGCCCTTAACCTACCGGAGAGAGCTTGAACAGTCGTGGTTTAAATCAACTACAAAAACCGTTAATACCTATAGACAGGCAGAAACCCGGAGCAGGGGATTTAACATAAGTATTCCGGTACCGATTCAAAGTGAAGCGTTCAATCGTATAGTCGGCGGTTCGGGAACTTTGGGCTTACAAGTTAACGGAGAAGTCAATATCAAAGGAAACCTGGTGCATCAAAACCGGAGTGAGGTAAAAGATATATATCGTGGCTCCGATTACTTGTTCAAAATGGAGCAGACGCAAAGATTCAATATCACCGGAATGGTCGGTGATAAGATCAGAGTAGAAGTCGACCAGAACTCAGAGGCGGATTTTGATCTGCAAAATAACTTGAGACTTTATTATACCGGCAATCCCGATGAGGTTTTTCAATCGGTTCAAGCAGGAAATGTTTCGCTGTCGCTTCCTCAGGGAGCACAGTTTCTCACCTTTAGCGGTGTGAATAAGGGGCTTTTCGGATTCAAAGCTGTTAATAAGTTGGGTCCTGTGGATATTACCTCTATTGCCAGTTTTGAACGGGGACAGAAGAATTCTCTAAAATTAAAAGGAGGTGCAAAATCCGAAAAAACTATAATCAAGGATTACGATTATGCCAGGGGATTATATTTCTTTATTGATACCCGGTACAGGGACAGCTATGCTTATGATGAAAACGGCGTACCCCTTTTTAATCCGAACAATGTGGTTGCAGAATTCGAGTTATGGAAATCAGACAAGGATTATAATGCGAACCTCGAGGCAAAAGTAGCCTGGGCTGTATGGGACCCTTACAATATAGCGCCTGAAGATACCGTGGGCGGCGGTGACCAGAATCATGTCAAACGGCATTTTATCAGACTCATACCCAACCAGGATTATTTCCTCAGTAAAGACCTGGGATATATCATTATGGATAACGCGGTACGCAATGAAATACTCGCCCTTGCTTATGTAACCGTATCCGGAGATACGGTTGGTAACTTGATTCCGCCGGACGAGCTTAATCCTCCCGAGAACCGCCCGTTCATATTAAAATTACTCCATACGGAAAATCCGAACCCATCCGATTTAACCTGGACACTGGAATGGAAAAACGTCTATTCACTCGGAAGCCGGTCGATAAGCCCAACCGGCTTCGATCTTCAGATAATTAATAATACAACTCCTCAGCGCGATCCCGTCCAGGATGACGGAAAAAGTTTTTTGGAAATATTCGGACTTGACAGGCGCACGGTAAACGGTGATATGGGCAGCGACGGTATCGTTGATGTAGGAAACAATTATATATTCAATTTCAGTTCCGGACACCTGATAATGCCGGGCAAACGACCCTTTGATCCGGATAAAGATCCTTTCACCCGTGAAAATCCGCTCCTTGCCGATGAACTTAAGATCCCGGAAATCTACGACGTACTTTTTACAAGGCGGGAGGATTATAATAGAAAATCAAAATTTGATATTGAAATAACGTCTTCCGCCACATCCAAAACATACGATCTGGGATTTAACATCATTGAGGGAAGCGAAGAAGTCCTATTCGAAGGCCGACACATGATGAAAGGAGTAGATTACACAATCGACTATTTTTCCGGGTCAATCACTATTCTCAACGAAAGCGCCCTCCAGCAAGGAGCAGAGGTTGAAATTAAATACGAAAGCGGGGAAGCTTTTCGAATCGAGAAAAAGACCCTCTTCGGGACAAATCTGAAATATTCTCTCGGGGGCGAAAATATTATCGGCGGAACGGCGCTCTTTTTGAATGAGCGTAAGATTGAAACGCGTGTATCAGTAGGAGATGAGCCCAAGCAAAACTTCGTTTGGGACCTGTTTACAAACCTGTCTTACCAATCCGATATGCTGACTAATATAATCGACAAGGTGCCGTTAGTGAGCGCAGAAAGAACTTCGGATATTACCATCAGTGGAGAATTCGCACAATCCCTGCCTAATCCGAATACTTTAAATAATGAGGCAACCAGTGATGACAAAGGAGTTGCCGACTTAGACAATTTCGAAGGGATTCAGCGAAAAACCATGTTAAGTATTGGACGGCGTCTCTGGACTGCATCGAGCCTCCCGAAATTAAAAAATCCGTTTACGGGTGAACTCAAAACTTACGAACAGATAGACCGTGTAAAAATGATATGGTATAACCCGTTTACACAGGTTCATATCAATGAAATTTTTCCAAACAAAGAAATTAGTGAAAGAACGCAGGACCGGGTCAACATATTGAACATCAGCTTTACCGAAGACAGCAGGGGGCGTTTTCCCGAAAATCCCTGGGGCGGGATAATGCAGTGGCTCCGCCAGAGCTCTTTTAACCAAAGTGAAAGTAAATACTTGGAAATGTGGGTTAACGGTGAAAACGGGATAATTCACATAGACCTCGGGCTGATAAGTGAAGATGCAGTGCCTAACAATAAACTTGATTCCGAAGACGGGATTTTTTCAGGCTACGTCAACAAAATATTAGAAGACGATGAAGACGTGGGTTTATGGTACGATTGGAATACACAGTATCCTGACCAGCGGTGGGATGATGAATGGGGCTATGAACCGGGAAGTACAGATTACTCCAAGATTAACGGAACCAAAGAAAACGGAACCTTGGCAAAAGTTGACGGCAGCCGGATACCCGACACCGAAGACCTTGACAGTGACGGTGCAGTCGACCTTCGTAATGAATACTTCCAGTTTACTATCGATATCGGCAATGATGCTGTTTCAGGTGAGTATAAGGTAAGCGGACCAAATGAACACGGGTGGAAGCTTTACAGAATACCGTTAAATGATTTTATCCCTCTCGGCAATCCTGATTGGGCACAGATCGAATATATCCGACTCTGGTTTGAGGATGTGCCCAAAAATAACATTATCAAAATCTACAATGTAGACCTCGTCGGCAATAGATGGAAAGAGCTTGGAATAGCCGAAAATGATTCACTGGTCAAACTCGGAAAATACACACTTAAGGATTCTATAGTTTTTGTCGAGGTTGTGAATACCGAAGACAATTTCGATATATATACAAGCCCGCCCGGAGTTGAGGGACAATATGACCGATTGACTCTGGTACATGCCCGTGAACAAGCCATGTCATTGAGTTTTAAGACCCTGAAAAGCGGGCAGAGCGCCGCTGCCCGGAGCGTGTTTACAAAGGACATGGACATCATTCAGTACCGCAGACTGAAAATGTTTATCTATGGTGACCCTGCCTTAACATCCGGAGATTCGTCACGTGTAGAATTTTTTCTGCAGTTCGGCTTAAATGACAATAATTATTACGAAATCCGCAAACCGCTGTACCCCGGGTGGGATACTCGAAATGAAATAAATGTGGATTTATGGGAACTGCCGAAAATAAAATCGGAAATATACGGACACACCAGAATATTTGAGAATGGCGAACAATGGACCGCTGTTGGTGAACCGACACTGCGAAGAATACGGGTCGTGACCGTAGGTATAAAAAACCTCGACATCTTTCCTGTAAGCGGATTCGCATGGATAGATGAATTGCGGGTAAGCGAAGTAAATCGCGCATACGGCAAGGCTTTCGGAGCAAATGTAACAATGAGACTTTCCGATCTGGGAAACATCTCAGCCTCTTTCAGTAAAATAGATGATGAGTTCCACACATTACACGAGAAGTACGGTACGCTGAACAATACTAATCAATACATGTTTAGTTTGAGTGGATTCAATGTTGAGCGATTGTTTACTCCACTGCGTGCATTTAGTATCCCATTAAGTTTTTCTTTAAACCGCTCCAAATCGATACCGAAATATCTCCAGGGCAGCGACATATTATATCAGCCGGACCTGCCCGGCGCTGAAAAACAAAAGAAACACACGGAATCATCAAGATTCAGCGCCACCGTAAGAAAACAGCCTTCTTCTAAAAATTGGTTTATAAGAAATTCTATTGAAGCAGTTACAACAAGTTTTTCGCGCAATTTTAGTTCTTCACAAGACATCATCAACCAGGTAAACCGTACCACTACGGGTACCGGCACCCTGAATTATACCATGAACCTGGGTTCCCACTATATCGAGCCGTTTAAATTATTCACAAATACATTGCTGCTGAAGAACATAAGTAGTTTGAAGTTTTATTATGTCCCGCCAAGTTTCACTACGAATTTTAGAGCAACGGAAATTTCAAGAATACAAAAATTACGAAAAGGAACATCTAAAGATTCTTATTCGCTAAAAGCGAGCCGTTCATTCAGTACGTCTTATTCGCCGTTGGACAATTTATCTACAACATTGACTCGTTCGAGTGAGCATGACCTCAGTCATTTAAAAAATAAAGGGGAAATATTTCCGCAAATGTTCAACGATTCAACCGCCGTAAGCAACAGACAGGAATTCACCGGAAGATTCAATCCAAGGATATTGAGCTGGATATCACCGAGTATCCAATATAATTCAACATATAATCTGACACGCAGCCGGCAACTTAAGCAGACAGGAAGAACAGCAAGCTTGACCCGCAGCCTGAAAACAGTGTTTTCACTTACGCCAAAAACGTTGATAAATAAAATTTATAAACCACCGGCAGATAAGCTGCCCCAGACTCCCCAGGAGGGACGAAGATCCCCGCCCACCGGAACCGAAGAGGTTCAAGTAACACAATCCGATTCAAGTAAACAGGAGCAGAAATCAAGAACCTATGAATTAAATCCGCTCTGGTATCTCAACAAATTAAGCGATAGGCTGCAGCCGATCAGCTTCAATTTCGAAAAGAGAAGTTCGCTTTCTATGCCGAGTCTTGACGGAACGCCGGGGCTGGGATTCCAATTCGGTTTTTCAAAAGATCCCGGTGTGCCGGTTTTGGAACAGTTCGGGAGAAATACAAGAGTTGAAACGGAAAATACCACTCTTTCAATTAATTCAGCGGTCAGGGTAAATGACAATATGAGCGTTACATTGAGTTTTAATAAAACAAACATCGAGCAAAATCAGGGTAATAACCTCACGGGAACCAAAAGCGTATCTATGCTCATTTACAAAGAAACAAGAATACCGATGCTTGAATACATGGTGCGGGTAAACAATCTCCAAAAAGCCCGCTATGTGAACAAGGTTGCAAATAATGTTAGTTTTTCCCACCGGTATTCCGGTAAAAAAGACCTGTCCTGGTTGGGTTCAAAAGATAATTTAGTCAAAACAAAATTTTCCTGGGGTTTTACTCCGTTAGCGCAATTTGTAATAACGTGGAAAAAAGGAATTTCGTCAAATATTATTGTGACACGCAGTAATTCATTTTTCATCGATAATAGAATAGGTGTTGAACGAAAAGAAAAAAATAACAAAATTAACATTACATCATCATACCGGCTGGAAAGAGGATTCAGAATTCCTGCTCCTTTTGGATTGTTTAAAGATACCCGTGTCAATAATACCGTTACGTTTAGTTTGACGTTAGATAAGACAAGTGATTTATCATTGGAAAAATTGCCGACACAAGATGAATTTAATGTTCGTGACAAGCGTTCGAGTCTTGATATCGGTTCGACAATAGGTTATAGTTTTACCAGCAGGGTTACCGGTGAGTTTAGATTTAAATGGCAGGTTACCGACAATAATAGAATCGGCAAAAATGTAAATAAGGACTTCGGCCTTAATGTCAGAATCTCTATTTCGCAATAATGCAGCGACTGTTTTATCCATCCCACCGTGTCCCCATTACTTATTCAGTGAATAAAAAAATATTCTTTCTTAATGTATCCTATCTACATACGAGTATAAAATTTTACAATTCTTTTTTCCATCAATAGAACTTGCTTTTTTAGATTGTTAATTATATATTCAGTAATATATTTTTTATTTTAGTCTTTTCAAAAAGGTATTCGAAGGATAATAAGAGCGGTTGAAAGGCGATGGGAAAGACACAGCGAAAAGTCATAGCGATTACCAATCAGAAAGGCGGTGTTGGAAAAACGACTACGGCGGTGAATCTTTCGGCAAGTTTAGCGGCTGCGGAAAAAAAAACACTCCTTGTCGATATGGATCCGCAGTCAAATGCTACCAGCGGGTGCGGCATTAGCCCTATGGGAATCGAATACTCCATCTATGATGCATTAGTGCAGCACGTGAAGATTAATGACATAATAAAATCTACTGATATTCAATATCTGCATGTTGCCCCTTCTAAAATGCATTTGGTCGGTGCTGAGTTAGAGTTTGTTAATGTTCCTGACCGTGAACATTTTTTACGTAAGATCATAGAACCGATACGTGATGATTACGACTTCATTATTATCGATTGCCCGCCTTCGCTGGGTCTGCTTACGTTAAACGCGTTAACCGCTGCAGACGGAGTTCTCATCCCGCTTCAGACGGAATATTATGCTATGGAAGGTATAAACCAGCTTCTGAATACTGTTCGCCTCGTTAAAAATAAGCTGAATCCGAAGCTGGTTATTTGCGGGATTCTCCTCACCATGTATGATTCGCGGCTCAACCTGGCGAAACAAATAATCGCCGATGTTAAAGACTTTTTCACCGACCTCGTTTATAATACCGTAATTCACCGGAATGTCAAATTAGGAGAAGCGCCAAGTTACGGAAAGCCCGCCCTTCTGTATGATGCGGTTTCGACCGGCGCTCAAAACTACATGCGTCTTGCCAAGGAGATGTTAGCGGATGAAATCCAAACCCCTCGGTAAAGGGCTCAAAGCCCTGTTTGAAGAATCTAACCTGTCGGATTATATTGACAGCGGGAAAAAATTCCTCGAAATTCCCACTGATAATGTATACCCAAATCCACTCCAGCCCCGTGAACAGATAGATGACGAACAATATGAGTCTCTGAAACAGTCGATCAGGAAAAAGGGGCTGATACAGCCGATTGCCGTCAGACAGGTGGGCAATAATTTTGAAATTGTTGCCGGTGAACGCCGGTGGCAGGCAGTAAAAGAACTCAATATTCCAACTATACCTGCATATTTATTGCAGATCGGGGATAAGCGGGAACTTCTGGAAATATCAATGCTCGAGAACCTCAGAAGGGTAGATTTAAATCCTATAGAGGTTGCATCGGGATATAAACGGCTGAGCAGTGAATTTGGAATGACCCAGCAGGAAATCTCGGACACATTTTCGGTCGACCGCTCGACCGTTGCAAATTTTATGAGACTGCTTAATCTTCCCGATGATATACAGAAACATGTAAAAAACGGCGATTTGAGTATGGGACATGCGCGGGCTCTGCTTGCGCTGCCGTCCGAACAAGAACAGCGAACTTTGATGCGGCTAATCCTGGAGAGAAACCTGAATGTAAGACAAACGGAATCATTAATAAAAAGCCCAAAAATAAAAATATCCAAAAGCCCTGAAACACTCACTAAAAAAAGTGCTGTTATTACACAACTGGAAGACCGCCTGCGCTATGTTCTCGGTTCCCAGGTGAGAATAAAAACACACAAGGACGGCGGAAAAATCGAGATAGATTACTATTCAAATGAAGACCTTGAACGATTGATAGAGCTTTTTACTATCATCGAAAAAAACATTGACTTTCAAGGTAATAATAAGTAAATTTTCAGACTTAAAAATGGCAAAAAGAAAGAAAATCCTTTCAATTTTAGTAATTCCTGAAGGCGAAAAACAGACGTTCTCAATAAAGATTCGCTATGGAATATTGAAAATACTGTTTGTTCTGTTCGTGCTCTTTTGTATTGTTCTAATTTTTGGTGCAGTATCTTACTGGAATCTTATGAAAATATCGCAGGATTACGAACAGCTTACAAAAGCGAACCAGACACTCTATGAAGAAAATTTATTAATTAATGAGATTATGCATAAATTTCTCGCAATTCAGGATAGTTACAGCCGCATAAAAGAGATTTTCGGTGAAAAATTAGAACTTACACGCACCGACCCGTTTGGCTCTCCGGGGGAGCTATCTTCCTTTAACAACACAAAATATTTAACATCACGCGACCGTGAGGATCTCAGTCAAGTATCAAACCTTTTGCTACGTACGGATTTATTGAGTGCTTATCCTACGTATATACCTGTTGAAGGTGAAATAACTCAATATTTTTCCCCAAAAGATGTTGTAACGGGGATCGGGCATTTCGGAATAGACATATCGGCAAAAGAAGGTTCGGTAATAAGTGCCGCAGGCGACGGGATTGTTTTATTCGCCAACAGGACAGTTGAAGGCGGCAACCAGATAATTATCGACCATCAAAACGGATATATTTCATTTTACAAACATAATTCCGCGCTGCTGGTACAGGAGCGGATGTTTGTTTATCAGAGCCAGCCAATCGCCCTGCTCGGGAATTCCGGTTTAAGCTCGGCGCCGCACCTCCACTTTGAAATTTGGAAACATTATGTACCTATAGATCCGCTAACACTTTGGTCCGTCAATTAATTGGAGTCATTTAATGTTCGCAATCAATAAAGAAGATATTTCCGGTGCAGATAAACGGGAGTTGAACACAATTGTCGGAAAAGGTTCGCTTATTGAAGGTAAAATAAAAATCAAAAACAGCATCCGGATAGACGGTAAAGTTAAAGGAGAAGTTTCTTCGACAGGGACCGTTACGGTTGGCAGTGAAGGGGAAGTCGAGGGTACAATAAGTGCTGCCAACGTAATCATCGGCGGGCGTGTGCGTGGGAAAATGATAGTCGACTCTAAAATAATTTTAGAGAAAAATTCCGTTCTTATCGGTGATTTAAAGACACAAACATTAAACATCTCGGAAGGGGCAATCTTTGACGGCAATTGCATCATGGAAGACAAAAGTGCCCCGGTAAAACAAGTTAAACCTAAAAATGATCAAGAGGCTGGGAAATAACATACATACCAGCCCTCCTGACAGCGGTCGGCAAAAACGTAATAATCAGTCCTGGACAGTTCTTTTCGGTAAGTATCTGGCTATAACAACCCAAAATTTATCGATGGTTGGCGCCGGGGGGGTATTAGGCTGGTATCTGGATAAACGGTTTGATACAACCCCGTATTTGCTTATTATTGGGATATTTACCGGAGCGGTTTCGGGATTTTACTATCTGATTAGATCATTACATATATTGCATAAAAAAGACTCATGATTAATACCAGGTCGTTTCAATCTCTGTTTTTTATAGTATATTGTCCTGTAATTATTCTTGTGATGACACTGGTTTTTTTTTTAATATTTCGACTGCGCTGGCTGTTTTCTGGGGTTCACTGGTAAGTCTTTTGCTGATCTGGGCAACAGTGCTTTTTGCCAACCGGATGGTCGAGCGTTCCGTCAATATGCTCTTAATTTTTGTTGTCGGGGGATTTATATTAAGATTGTTAATTGTTTTCGGAGTCTGTATTTTTGTATATTATAAAACGAATTTGAACCTCTTAGAATTTTTCTCAGGATTATTCGGATCATATATTTTTCTTCAAGTTCTGGAAATGATTCACTTACAGCAACGTCTGGTTAAACGAACATCGAGCGAGAATGAGCGCCTGGACTGAATTTAAGAACGGATTTTTATATACGTCGTACAAGGGTATTGAAGGAGTGCAGCACGGCGGCGGAACCGAAGCCGGACCCGAGAATAACTTTGGCGAAGTGCTGATTCATCATACTACGAATTCAAATGAAATGCAATTTCTTACATGGAAACTGCATCTCCCCGAGCTCCCTACGGTTTTCGGTATAGACCTTTCCATAACAAAACATGTAGTTATGATATGGATTGCCGCCTTACTTGTTTTTATTGTTTTCAAATATGGTATGAAATGGGAGGGTATGCTTCCAAAAAATAAGCTCACAAGCCTCTTTGAACCTATAGTATTATTCGTTCGCAACGAGATAGTATATATAAACTTCGGCAAAGCGGGAAAACCATTCGTGCCGTTTTTCCTGACAGTCTTCTTTTTTATCTTGTTCACAAATCTTTTGGGATTAGTCCCTTTTATGTCTACCGCGACGGGAAATATAAACGTAACTGCTACACTTGCGTTTATGTCGCTTATTTTAATACAATTTGCCGGAATGATTAAAAATGGTTTTTTTCAGCACTGGAAAAACATCATTCCATCAGGTGTTCCTTTACCGCTCATTCCGATACTGATACCTGTGGAATTAATGGGTATGCTGGCAAAACCGTTTGCTCTCTGCATTCGTCTCTTTGCTAACATGACAGCGGGACATATAGTCATTTTTGCCTTTTTGGGGCTGATCATTCTATTGAAAAGTGTTTTTATAAGTTTTGTCACCGTGCCTTTGGCTATTGCTATAAGCGCTCTGGAATTATTTATAGCATTCTTGCAGGCATATATTTTTACATTTTTAACGTCGCTATTTGTAAGCATGACTTATCATCCCTCACATTGAC
>LJUD01000053.1 GCA_001304035.1 bacterium SM23_31
TGGACGAAAATTTCGATCCCGTCAATAACGTGATACTGCCGCTCAAAAATCGTTATATTCAGAAAGAAAACTTAAATATAAAATTTGAAGTCCTGCACGACACACAGGATATAATCCTGCCACTCCCGCTGCATTCTGAGATATATAAATTCATCACCAAGCCCATTATGGATACATTTTAGCACGTCAATTAAATAATTGGAGGCGTTTATGAAAGCACAACGTCCACTATTAAGTGCAATATTTTTTATTTACATATCTATTTTTCTTCTGTTTTTTAATTGCACCTCAGATGTTGAATTTCAGACTGCGGAAATTCAGCCGCCATTAACCGATGTGCTGACATTGGAGTTGTCTTTTGGTGATGAAAAAACGATTGATAAAGATGAATTTCTCCTTGTAAAACCTCGATATACTGTTACAGGCGGGATGGGCAATATGTATATATTAGACGAAGACAGGATAAAAGTGTACGATGAAAAAGGAATACCAAAAGCAATTATTGGCAGACCCGGTAAAGGTCCGGGTGAATTTGAGAATCCGAGAAATCCGGTAGTTTCAGAGGATGGATTATTAACTGTCATTGACAACAAGGGTGCTAATCTGTTTTCTGCTGAGTTTAATTATCTAACTACGCATTATATTAAATACAATACTAAATATGATGAACTCCTTGATAAAAATGGCTGGAAATTAATGGAGCTTGATAAAGCTATTTTTATTACGGAAGATGAACGCATCATAGCAACACAAACATTACCACTTGAACCCGAAGATTATTAATATTAACCATAATTTATTATTATATGAAAAAGGTGATTCAGTTTATAATGTCGTGACATATCATTCCAAGTATAGTTTCCGCGCCGGTGTAATGGATGGCACATTTCTATTTAAAGGCCGGTTTCAATGGAACGTGCTTACGAACAGGAGAATAGTGTATGCTGATCCGGGGAACGACCAATCATTCGAAAACAACGAATGGACATATACTTTGCATATATTTTCTCTTGATACTTATGAAAGACGAGTGATACACCAAAAGTATGAACCGTTGGAATTAACTGAGAAACAGAAATCCGATGAAATTAGTATGTTTGATAATTACCCCGAAGAACTTATTAGTCGTATGAGAGAGTTTATCGAATTTCGTAAAAGTGTTTTTGAAAATGCAAAGTACTATGACCCGTTTCGGGAAATTCTTACAGACCGAAATTTCATATTTGTATTTACGTTTAGACGGGACGAAGAAAAAGGAGTCTTAACATATGTTATTGATGCGGATTCAGGAAAACACCTGAGTTCAGTATATTTTGACACAATACCGGATTACATAAGAAACGGATATGCATATATATTACTTCACAGCGGTTCAAGAGACGAGTTCCCTCTAATCGAAAAATACAAACTCGACCCGGCGGTGTATGGGAAGTAATGTAAAGTAGATTAAATTGTTTAAAAGGAGGTAAAGAAATGAAATTGTTTCGTATATCAATTCTTATTCTTTTATTATTTTTTAATTGCGGCACTGAGGTTGAGTTTCAGATTGATGAAATGGAGCCGCCGTTAACTGATGTTTGTACGCTGGAATTAACCTTCGGCAATAATGAAGAAAACCTTCCATCTGAATATCTTCTAATAAGTCCCAGCAGCATTACAGTAAGCGATAATAATGATATTTTTGTTGAAGATGAAACAAGCATTAAGGTCTATAATTCTAATGGCAGACCAAAAACAATTATAGGCGGAAAAGGAGAAGGACCGGGAGAATTTCGTAATATTTTCGGAATATCTATCGGGCCTTCGGGAATATTATTGGTACGCGAGGAACAGTATTCAAGCATTTTTACTCCGGATTATAAATTTATTTCAAAAATTGATTTTCGATACAGCCGGTTGCGCGCTTCAATTCAAGAAGAATATAAATGGGAATCCATAAACCTTAGTGAGGTACTTTATTTGAGTGAGGATGAAAGAATAGCGTTAATCAGAGGCGGCACCCATTTGTATAATCCGGATCCCTCGCATTATTACGTTTTGATTCATGAAAAGCACGACTCACTGAAATCAATTGTTCATCATTCTATTGAATATGAATTTAGTTATTATCGCCGAATTGAAGGAGCTGGTTACGGAGCGCGCTATACGCTGGATTTTTTAAGTAAATTTCTCTGGTCATATGTATCCGGAGACAAAATTATATATGTCAAAACAAGTGAAGATGTAATAAATAATAATTCTGAATCATACTATACTCTCCATGTATTCTCATTACACGATGGACAAGAAAAAGAAATTATTCAGCGTTATACACGGATACCGGTCTCAGATGAGCAAATTAGATATTTCAACGAAGAGGCTGCATTTAACCCAAAAAATAAAGACTTAAGAAACTTAATCGACAGAATAATAAATACGATAGAGGATAAAAAATATAACGCATCACTTCAGTCTTTGAAGGCTGATAGAAATTATATATTTGCTTTTACATATAAAATGAATAGTAAAAAAGAGATTATTGCCGACGTTTTTGATATCGATGCCGGCGAATATTTGGTTTCTGCATATTTCCCCAAGATACCGCGGATTATAAAAAACGGATATGCTTATTACTTGATTAGTGAAACTGATGAGAATTTTCCAAAAATCGAAAAATACAAACTCGACCCGGCAGTGTATGGGAAATGAAGTTAGTTTGAAATCCTGCATAGATAGGCGTTGCATATTTTGTAGGAATCCCGAGTACTCGGGGTTCTTGCGGGAACTTGTTGATACTTCGTTAATCGAATTTTTATGAAGGTTTTTGCGCGTTCTTTTGTAATTTTAATATAAGCATAGAAAGGAGCATAAAATGAAAACCTTAACTTTCTTAGCAATAGCTTTCCTGTTATTTTTTAATTGCGGCGGTGATGTTGAATTTCAGACTGCGGAAATGCCTCCGCCGTTAGCTGATGTACTTACGTTGGAGTTGTCTTTTGGTGATGAAAAAACTGTCACGAAAAATGAATTTTTGCTTGCGCGACCAATAGGATTAGCTGTAAACAATAACAATGACATATTAGTCGCAGATGAGGATTGGGTAAAAGTTTTTGACAGAAACGGAGAAGAAAAAATGAAATTAGGAGGCCCCGGCGATGGGCCCGGTGAATTCCGACGGTTAGGATATATCTATACTGGGCCTACGGGAATTATTGCAGCTACAAGCCTTTCAAGAATTACTCTGTATTCACCAGATTATGTATATATTGATGAGGTCAATCTTAAATTAAACGCGGACTTCATACGATTTTCCAATGAACTACCCTATTCATCTCTTTCACCCCGGCAGATTATACAACTATCAGAAAACAGCCGGATTATATATGCAAGATCAAATACAACACAAAGTGATCCTCCATACACTGGTGATATAGATTTACTGATTTTCCAGGATAGCGATTCTTTTCTTTGTGTAACGGAATATGAACCTAAAATATTAATCGTGATTGACGGTTATGGGAGTAGCATTCCGTTTCAAAGCTCTTTTTTATGGGGCATGATTTCGGAAAATAGGGCCGTTTATCACCGTCCAAAAATGGATAAAGAAACTATAGACGGACAATCTTATTATATTTTAAATGAATTTTCTATAGATGATGAACAGACTAATAAAATTATCCAGCCATATAAACCTGTTACAATCCCTGATAGTTTAAAACAACTATATACTAATAGAAATTTTCGTAGTGATGTTGGTAAGTTCATTGGAAATATAGTTAAAGATATTACATATTATCCACCCGTTCAGTCTATTTACACCGATAGAAATTATATTTTCGTGTTCACATACTTAACGAATAATAAAAACGAAATTCTCGCTGATGTTATCGATGCAGTTTCTCAGCAACCTGTTTCATCAGCTTATTTTCCCTTTGTGCCGAAACTGATTAAAGACGGTTTCTTCTATAATGTACAAAAGAATGACGACGGTTTTTTAGTTATAGCAAAATACCGCATCGACTCTGCGGTGTATGGGAAGTAAAAAAATTCGTAAAACATACTTGGGAGCCTAAAATGAAAATTCAACAATATTTTATGAAGGTTTTATCGATTATTTGTCTGTCTTTTTTATACATGGTTTTTTCGTGCGGATCAGATTATTATGAACCGAGAACTATAATACCGGAAATGTTCGCAGATGCCCGCCCTTTGGATCAAACTTCAGAAATACAGCCGCCATTAGCCGATGTACTGGCCTTTGAACTATCTTTCGGTGCTGATAATGTGCCGGATGAATTCCTTATTACTCGGTTAATAGGTAAGCAAGATTTTACCGTAGACGATGAAGACAACGTATATATTTATGATGAGTATAGGCTGAAAGTATTTGATAAAAACTGTATGGCAAAAACCATAATCGGAAGACCCGGCGAAGGACCGGGAGAATTTATGTCTAGAGACGCATTGCCGACCGTGGGTCCTCAGGGATATATTACGGTATTTAACGGCATGTATAATACATTCTATAGTGTATTCAATCCTCAACACAAATTTATATATAATGTAAATAGGAAACCGAGAGAGAGCGGGCCTCAATATTCGTGTAAAGTTATAACCATCGATGAGGATGAATATATTAGTGAAGTAATCGATAGGCATAAGAATGATAATTTCATGATAGGAACGTTTTCCCTGGTACATACAAAAAATGAAGAAAAAGATACCATTGCATCATACGACGTACCGATACAGGTAATTATCGGTGGTGACGATTCGAGTTTACCGAACACGGGAGACCTCTTTTGGGACCTTCTTCCGGGTGGAAAAGTGATATATACCCATTCATGGCAGGATGAATTAAACACGCCTGAAGGCAATTTTTATATTATACATGTTTATGATCTTGACACCGGCGAAAGAATAATGTATAAAAAACTGTTTACCCCAGTCCCTATGGAAAAAAGGTTGTTGCTGGGACCAAGATGGATTAGTGGTGGTGATAGTAGAGCTGAAAAAATTCGTGATGATTATATCAGAAATTTGAAAATTAAATATGCCGAGGCGCTCCGTTTTGTGTTTTTTGACGGTCCGGTTATGTTTGCTTACACCAATACAACAATTAAAAAGGATAAATACACAGATTTTTTAGTAGACGTAATTGATATAGAGAATGAAAAATATTTGAAATCAATTTATTTAATAAATTATATTGGAATTAAAGCAATAAAAAATGGTTATGCATATATGAATGGAAATAATGAAGACGGCTTCCCCGTCATCGAAAAATACCGCATTGATCCGTCAGTATATGGGAAATGAAATATCTAAATAATAACGATTAAACAGCACGGTCTTTTTGCAGGGACAAGTTCCCGCAGGGACAGGTCACGGCCTATCCCTCCAACATCAATAAGCATTTCCATAAATACGTCCTGTTACAATAATATTCGTAGGGGCGGGATTTCCTCCCCGCCCTGTCTTCATATGGTTTCTCCGAGTACACGGGGGAACGTATATCGCAGCGGCTCTGTCGTTACCAGCGGGTATAAGTTCAATTATTCATAGAACGATCTGCATTCCCAGTCAGAGACTGGGAATGAGAAAGTGAGAAAGTTGGAGACTGAGAATGAGAGTGAAAGAAAGTCGGAGACTGGGAACGAGAGAAAAACGGCGCTATTACAGAATATAAATAATTTCACAGGAGGTTACCATGCAGGTACAACGATCCTTCTTAATAGGCATATCGATTATTTGCCTGTCTATTTTTCTTTCTTTTTTCAATTGCAGCAATGAAATTGAATTTAAAACCGTGGAAATAGAACCGTTAACAGATGTTCTTACATTGGAATTGACCATCGGCGAAAGCTCCAACCTGCAGGATGAGTATATTATAGCAGAGCCGAGACCCATTATGGTTAATAACTTGAACGACATTCTGGTTGTTGATGAAGGCAGAGTAAAAGTTTTTGATGCCGGGGGAAAAGAAAAACATATCTTCGGCAGAGTCGGGCAGGGACCGGGTGAATTCGTTGAATTGTGCGGTTTTTTTCTCAGTCCGCAAGGATATCTGACTGCTATGGATGCGGGCGGATACAGTGGAGGAAGAAATAATGTCGTGGGATACAGAATAAATGTTTCAAGCAGATTGAGTAATCATTACAACCTGTTTTCGCCCGACTATTCGCTCGTGGAGAAGAAAATGCTTATGAATGTTCTTAAACTCGAAGAGTATCTAGATTCAATTAATATTGAAGAACCAAGAAACTATATTATCAGAAAACTCTTCTTTATTAATGAGATAGAAAGAGTATATGAGATTCGGTTAAATGATAACGATCCAGAATCTGATATTAAATACTATACCATAATTTTATATGAAAACGAGAATACTGTGAAACCGATAGTTCATACAATAATGCCGGGTACAGGTGCCACAGGTACGCCGGGGGAATATTTTGGCACAATACAATGGGCATTAATCCCGGAACGAAAAGTTATGTATGTAACCCCATTTGAAGATGAGCATAACGAACGCACGGTGTCTCGTTTTACTATTCACGTAATTTCACTCGATACATTTGAAGATACAAAAATATATAAAGAATATACGCCAATTTTAGTTCCTGAAGATTTTAAAGAGTCATTCATTAATATGGAAAAAGAGCGCGCCCAAAGGATGTCACAAAGAGGAATCCCTGTTGGCGGCACCAGCGACTACAAAAAGAATGTAAGAATATATAAGGCGCTCAAATACTTTCCTTCAATTTACACAGTCCGTATGGATAGAAATTATGCGTTTTTATTTACTGTAGATAGAACAAGTACAACTCGAATGAGAAATGAAAATCTATTCGCCTATGTAATCGACCTTAATACCGGCGAAAGCACCTCTGCAGCTAAATTTCTTTTTATCCCGAACGTAATTAATAACGAATATGCATATTGGATTGGCGTGGATGAAGAAGAATTCCCTCAAATAGAAAAATACCGCATCGATCCGGCGGTGTATGGGAAGTGAGGTAAAGTACATTAAACTTTTTGAAAGGGGGTATTGAAATGCGATTATATCTCATATCAATTCTCGTTATTTTATTAATTTTTTATTGCAAATCAGACTTTGATGTACAGACTGCGGAAATGCCTCCTCCGCTGACTGATGTGCTGACTTTAGAACTTTCTTTCGGGGATGAAAATACAATCACCAAAAATGAATTTTTACTGGCAAGACCTCCATATTATGGTGTGGACGTGAATACAGCGGATGATATTTATGTTTGGGACGAAAACAAGATAAAGGTATTCGACAAATACGGAAAAGAAAAATTTATTCTGGGCGGACCGGGAGAGGGTCCGGGTGAATTCAGTACAGGGATTAATCATTTTCGGATTGCACCCACCGGCTATTTAACTGTTTTTGACGGCAGATTTTATAGTATTTTCTCACCGGAAAATAAATTTTTAGAAAAGCGTCAAATTCAATTCAGCGATACTTATATAAAACTCGAACAAGAGCACAACCTGACTTTTTATATGGGACGATCCGATGAGCACATCGCACTGAACGCTGATGAGGCTATTATTTCAGGTGTAACCGGACCCGAAAATATTGGTGAGCAGGGTAATTCTAATTACGATTTATTAGTATATGCCCAACCGGATTATATGAAAATTCTTGCACAGTATGAGTTAGTAAATACATTTGTTGATGTAAGTGTCTACGAAGGAAGGGTCGTCGGCATAGGGAGGTATGGTACAAGATACCTGGGCGGTTTTTATTATGCGCTTTTGCCTGGAAATAAAGTGGTATATACTCATGCCGGTCATGACATCCATATTGATAAAAAAGACGCATATTACACACTTCATGTTGTGAGCTATGACGGAAAAGAAATTTATACTATATCAAAAAAGTACCTTCTACAGCAAATATCTGATTCTATTATGGAGAGACCATTTGGGCAAGCTGGTTTTTCAGGAATGGAACTTGCTGGAGAAAAGGTAAGGGAAAAACTGAGGGATGCGAAATATCTCCCCCCTCTGCAAAATATTATGGCGGACGGCAGCTTTATATTCGTATTCATATTCGGCGAATATGATGTCGAAATGCAGGTGGATATATTCGATGCGGATACCGGTAATTATCTTCAATCGGCGGTTTTCCCTTTTATTCCAAGAGTCATCAAGAATGGTTACGCTTATAAATTCGGCAGATCAGAAGAGGACTTCCCCATAGTAGAAAAATACAAAATCGACCCGGCGGTGTATGGGAAGTGAAATATCCCGCTAAGCAGGATTAACCGCAGAGGCGTAGAGAAAATTTCGAATGCGGAATGCGGAATGTCGAGTTTCGAATGTCGAGTGTCGGATAATTTTTGTAGGGGCGGGGTCACCCTGCCCTATATTAATCTTGTTACCCCGAGTACCCGGGGGAGCATATATCACAGCAGTTCCGATCGGCATTCACAGTCAAAGACCGGGAACGAGAAAATTAACATTAAAAGGAGTCAAGTTATGCGTGCTAAATTACTTATATTTTCAATGTTTTTTATCATATCAAGCTGCGGCTCTGAAGAAGCTTTTCTGGACCCCATTTATGAGAACGCACTGGAAAACGTGCTCACGCTGGAGTTGTCTTTCGGTGATGAGGGGCTGCCGGATGAATTTCTCATAGCAAGGGATGCCGGGCATCTCTTCTGGGTTATGGCAACTGCGGATGATAGTGGTAATTTTTATCTTTTTGACGAAAAGATGATAAAAGTATATGATAAGGACGGCAAGGCGAAAACAACCATTGGTAGACCAGGGGAGGGACCGGGCGAATTTAGCAGCGGGCGTTTTGAGGCGCTGCCAACGGTAAGCCCGACTGGATACGTGACCGTTCTTAACGACCACGGAATGTATAAGGACTATAATATGTATGATCCTCAGTATAAATTCCTTAAAACCGTTAACAGGATACCTAAAATTTTCGGGACGCAATACCGCTGTGAGGTTTTTTCATTAAGTGAAAGTGAATATATCAGAGAAAATTATGATAATAAGGAAAGTGGTAACCTGCAAATAACTACATTCTCAATTGAGCATATTAAAAACAATGAAAAGAAAGTAATTGTTTCTTATGATGTGACGACAGACATCATTCAAGGCAGGAGTAGAGAGAGTATTCCGCATGGCAAACTTTTCTGGGAGGCACTTCCCGGCAGAAAAATAGCGTTTACTTTTTCATGGAAAGATGAAATTTACTCTGACGAAGGAAATTTTTACATAATCCATGTTAATGACCTTGACAGCGGTGAGCATCAGGAGATAAAACGCCAGTTTGAACCTGTTCCATTGCCCGAATATATGGATGAGCATTTGGAAATAAATAATATCAAGAACATGGAGGCAATAACTCATGCCTTTTTTGACGGAAAAATCATGTATGCATTTACCAGTATTAAGAAAAAAATAGATGAAAACCGCTATGAATCTTTAGTCGACGTAATTGATCTGGAAAATTGCAAGTATCTCCGGTCGGTCTATTTGCCGGAATGGGGTGACATTCTTGCGATTAAGGGTGGATATGCTTATCTGAACGGAGTTACGTACAAATATAAGGGTCAAAGCATTTGGGATAAATTTTCAGTCATAGAAAAATACAAAATCGACCCGGCGGTGTATGGGAAATGAAACATCCCGCTAAGCAGGATTAACCGCAGAAGCGTAGAGAAAATTTCGAATGCGGAATGCGGAATGTCGAGTTTCGAATGTCGAGTGTCGGATAATTTTTGTAGGGCGGGATTTCCCCGCCCTTTTTGTTTCCAGTATTTTAAACTCATTCTATGCCCCGAGTACGCGGGATTCTTGCGCCTTTGAGGGGAAAATATTTCATTTCAAACATCGCTCCATTTTTATGTACTAACCGGAATTATCACCTTTTATCATAACCGCAAAGCACACAAAACAAAAGAAGAAATGCCAAAAGCTAAAAGCTAACAGCTAACAGCTAACAGCTAATAAAAAATTATAAATTTACCGCTTGATTACGGCTAAAAAATATGCTATTTTACGTTGAACATAAAGCATTTTCCTGTATTTTAACGTGTTTTCAAAAAATCAAATCGGCTGATTAATTTAATTCTTCTTTTTCCGCCTATCATAATACATTAGCTGAATTTTTATTATGATTCTTCTCTAACTTTATGAGTGCATATTTCTAAATATCGGTAATCTATACATATAACATTCTTATTACTGAGAAAAACTTTGTTTGGAGCTTTTTCTCAAAATTAAATATTAATATCAAAACATATTAAAAAATTAAAAAAAGGATGGTGCAAAATTTGCAACGTAAAATATTCACTTTAATAAAAACTTAGAAACTTTAGGAGATATAAAAATGTACACAAAAGAAGAAGCTTTAGCCTATCATTCTGAGGGAAGGAGAGGAAAAATTGAAGTAAAAGCAACAAAACCTTGCGAAACTCAACTTGACCTTTCCCTTGCTTATACTCCCGGTGTAGCAGTACCATGCCTTGAAATTGAAAAGGACCCGGAACTTGCTTATAAATATACTGCTAAAGGAAACCTTGTTGCTGTTGTAACGGATGGAACGGCTGTGCTTGGGCTTGGCAATATAGGACCCCTCGCGGGAAAACCTGTAATGGAAGGAAAGGGCGTCCTTTTTAAAAGGTTTGCCGATGTAGATGTTTTCGATATCGAGATTGCAAGCCAGGGCCCTGAGGACATAATTAAAACTTGTAAGTTATTAGAACCTACTTTCGGCGGGATAAACCTCGAGGATATAAAAGCCCCTGAATGCTTTTATATAGAAGAGACTTTAATTAAAATGTTAAACATTCCCGTATTTCATGATGACCAGCATGGTACGGCTATTATATCTGGCGCCGGATTATTAAATGCCCTGGAGATTGTCGGTAAGGATATATCAGATGTAAGGGGAGTTTTTTCCGGAGCCGGAGCAGCAGGAATCGCATGCGTTAAGATGTATATTGCACTTGGCGTGAAAAAAGAAAATGTTATCTTGTGCGACAGCAAAGGAGTAATTTATAAAGGCCGCGAAGCAGGAATGAATAAGTATAAAGAGGAATTTGCTATTGATACAAACATGCGAACACTCGGGGACGCAATGAAAGGAGCTGACTTCTTTACGGGTGTTTCTGTAAAAGGTCTGGTGACACAGGACATGGTAAAATCCATGAACAAAAATCCGATTATATTTGCTATGGCAAATCCCGATCCTGAGATAACTTATGAGGATGCGACTGCAGCGCGTGAGGATGTTATAATGGCTACAGGTCGTTCCGACTATCCCAACCAGGTAAATAATGTGTTAGGTTTTCCCTTTATCTTCCGGGGTGCTCTTGATGTGCGTGCCACAGCAATAAACCAGGAAATGAAAGTCGCTGCTTCCCATGCTCTTGCTAAACTGGCAAAAGAACCTGTTCTTGATTCCGTAAGAGAGGCGTATGGAGGAGTCGAATTAGAGTTCGGCCAGAATTATATCATCCCCAAACCGTTTGACCCACGCGTCTTAATATGGGAAGCTTCTGCCGTGGCAAAGGCTGCGATGGATTCCGGTGTT
>LJUD01000054.1 GCA_001304035.1 bacterium SM23_31
GGCACTACACTTTTTGCGAAAATCAAGACCTGCCGGCTCTAAGTTGTTGTTTTTATTATCCAGAATTTTTCGAAACCCAATTTCACTGTAGAAGAAAAGTTTAATTATATTACTATATAATATACGATTAATCATGAATAATTCATAGAACATTATCCCGCTTTGAATAGACCATCATTTGTATCTCGATTTATTATTAATTCCTTTCCCGATACCAAGAAGCAATTCAACATCATCTTTTGTTATTTTTACATCAATATCAAAATAATCATTTTCCTTTTTAAATTCAAATACATTAAGTATTTTTCTTGCCTCGGGATACTCGGTCAGGCTTAACATTCCGACAGCTTTTAAACCGTTAAATAAATCGTAAATAAGCGTCAATTGTTCTTCGTTTGCACTATATATCTTGACATTCAATCGAAAATCGGAAGACAAGCTTATTCCACACAAAAGGCTGCTGAATTCAAAATTATCCCCTAAAATGTCAGGTTTTTTTGTACTTACTTTTCCAAGTACGTCTTCAATGATCTTATCGGTAGGTAAATGGATCCATAGACTTTCATTATATTTTAAGTCATACATTCTGTTTATAAAATCTCTGTCGTCGGCAAGACTTGGTCCGTTTCCCCTTTTAAGCCCGAGTGTCTTCTCCATCATATTTTTACTTGTTGTGATCACTATTTCTATGTCATCATGGAAGAGATAAATCTCTTCACCGGAACCTATTAAACCCTCACTGAACATTTGCACGTTGTATCCGCTTAGCAATAATGTACTTTGAACTACTTCAAATTTCGATAATAATAGATCGTAATAAAAATTCTCGGCATTTACCTGTATAATTGCTCCCAATTCGTCTCCGATTCTCTTTGGTTCACCGCCAAATACCGTGATTCTTTCAATATCCATCGGATTGATACCGATCATAGCTTCAACTTCACCGCTTTTTGTTTCTATTTCTTCAAGTGTAGAATCCGAACTTCCTAATGCGATATTAGACATTAATAACATAAATTCTGAATCAAAAAAACTTTTTGGAGCTGCGGAGAACAGCAAAAAGTTTCCGGCAGGTATCCTTTTAAAAATCTCGTACTGCTTGGGAATTGTCTGTGTTTCTCTAATGCCGGTAAATGCATAGAAAAACAAAACGGCAATAACCGTTAATATTAAACAGTAATATCTTTTAGTTAGTTTCATAGTTCACCTCTTTTCGTTTAATAGTGGTTTAACAATTTTTTCTTGAAAAAAAATACAAACTTAAATTCATTACGGCTACAGCAATAATTATACTGCTTATAACGGGTGTCCAGCTCGGCATTGTATTGCCTTCTACAAGGTTCTTTGTAATTATAGAGATTTCATAGTATTTTGGCGTTATCCAATAAAGTAAATCAGTTATATGTTCAAGTACTTTATTGTTAATGAAAAGAAAAATTTCATCTTTTTGGGCTAATATCGGGCTCAAACTTACCATTATATATACGGCAATTATATTGACCGGTGTACTTTTTATGAATATTCCTATAAGCATTACAAAGGTATATAAAACCGAGAACATAAAAATAATATTTAATCCGGAATACAAAAAATTTATGTTCCATATCCCTGTTTTTATACCTATTACCAGCCACAAGCCGGCTATTGCATATAAAATATTTATTGCCGCTACCGCTACTGCCCCGCAATATTTGCCAAATAATAACTGCACTCTGGATATCGGTCTCGCAAGGTATAAATCAAGCCTGCCTTTTGTCATCAAACTTGGAGTAAGGTCTGCTGTCGCAAATATTGACATAAATAATCCTATCGAAAATAACGCCATTGCAAAAAAAGCTTCTACTTTGATAATAATATCTTCAAATTGCTCCATTGATGCTATTTCTTCACCTTTTGAAAACAGTGATGATATGGCTACTTTATTGCCGATAATATCGATGTTGAGTATGACATATATACCTATAATACCGATAGTGCTCGCAATGAAAAAACTAAGGAATATCTTCTTTACGAGACACTCTCTGAAGGTGTCATAGACTATTGCTGCAATCTTCATACTTATTTATCCTCTTCTCGGATGTCTTTTATTAAATCGATAAAATAGGACTCAAGGCTCTGCTTTGCCGGTGTAACCGACTCAATTAACAGGTTATTATTTCGTAAAACATCTAAAACCCTGTTCAAACTTTCGAGATTCTCGACAAATGCTTCGAATGTTCCGTCAAGTGTGCTCTTTATAGATGCAGTCTCGTTGAGCTTTTCAAAAATGTCGGGTGTTAAGTTTTTACATTTTATACTGTATTTATTGGATGTCGTGGTTAATTCTTTCATACCGCCTTCTGCCACAATTTTACCTTTATCCATTATACCTACCCGGTCACAAATCATTTCGGTCTCGCTTAATAAATGAGAGTTCAGAAAAATTGTTTTGCCCCTGTTTTTTAACTCCAACAAAATCTGTCTGATTTCTTTTCTGCCTATCGGGTCTACACCGTCTGTCGGCTCATCCAGAAAGATTATATCGGGATCGCTTATTAGAGCCTGAGCAAGACCAAGCCGTTGTATCATTCCTTTTGAGTACGTTGGCGTTTTTTTATTAGCCCATTGCTCTATCTTGACTTCTTTGAGTAGTTCTTCGGTGCGGGTCTTAACCGCTTCCCGGGATAATCCCGAAAGCCTGCCAAATAATTCCATAACCTGTCTGCCGGTTAAATAAGGCGGAAGGTTTGGATTTTCAGGCAAATATCCCACCCTATCCCTGATTTTATAATCTTTTACATCTGTTCCGAATACTTTCACGCTTCCTTCATCAGGCAAAACCAAACCCAATATGATTTTTACAAGAGTGGTTTTGCCCGCACCGTTAGGTCCCAGGATACCGAATATTGATTCCCGTTTTACTTCCAGGTCAACTCCGTCAATAGCAGTAAATTTTCCCGTCCAGCCCGTTCTGAATTTTTTCACTACTCCTTTGCATTCGATAATCGTCATATAGGTAATCTCGTATTTTTAAATAGATTCTGGTATTGTTTCCCGAAACCTTATTTTATCGAAACTAACATACAATTAAGCTCTCTGTTGTTGTTGTCACCGACAAAGTAAAAGATATGATTTCGAAATCTGAATTTCGAGCATTTAATTGTTAATCCGTAAGCTGAAATCTTCAAATATTATTTATTATTCCCCGTTCGTAGTTTCACCGCATTTCGATTACAATATTCGCCATAAAGTCTGTGAACGATTCATACGCATCGCTGCGTTTCTTAGAATCTAACACTTCTTTCCAATTAATTGTAACTTCATTAGATGAATCTTTAACGGATTTAATCAATTCCGGCAAAGTTAATTTCTCATCACTTCTATCCGGCAAAAAGGATAGATTTAATTGTGCCGATAACGCTGATGAGAATTTTTTTGCCAGCGAAAACTCATTGGGAGATTCTCTATCCTTTTCGATCGAATAAAAAAGCAGAATCCCAAGAATCAGTATAACCGGAAGGCTTGCCAGCTGGTATGCCTTCAGCCTGAACGGCACAGTTAGAAATCTTAAAAAATTATGTTTAAGAGTTTTTGTTTTATTTAGCCCCTCGTATTGAATTCTCTTGTATAAATTCGACCAAAATTCATTAAAGAACTCATCGAGAGATTCTTCGGTTTTTATTGTATTTGCCTCTGTAAAATTCATGAGGTCTCTAATTTCTGCGAATTCTCTTTTACAGCTTTCGCATTTATTCAAATGCTCCTGAACAGACCTCTTTTCTTTATCACTTAACCTGTTTGTTAAAAATTCAGGTAGAAGCAAAACTATATTATTGCAGTCCATGTTTCACTCCTTTGTTAATTCGTAGTAGTCTTTAAGATAGATTCTTAACTTTTTAATTGCCCGATAAATATATGACCGCACCGTAGATTCGGGACAATTTAAATATTCCGAAATATGTTTTACGGGCATTTCCTGGTAATGAAAAAGCATAAAAGCTTCCCGGTGTTTAATGGGCAGCCTGGCAAGAGCCGGATATAACTGGTTTTTAATTTCATTTTCGGATAAACTGTTATCGCCATTTTCGTTTTTCTCGACCAACTGTTCCGAGATGACTTCCAGCGGTATATTACCCGTAAGAGAAACCTTTTCGTTGTTGTTATTCTTTCTCTTAAAATCCATTACAAGATTTATGGCTATTCTGTTAATCCATGCTCCAAATTTTCCAGGATCTTTGAGCTGATTAATATTTTTCAACGACTTTATAAATGTTTCCTGTAATAGATCCTGGGTGTCCTCATGGTTGTTCAGCATACGCCTGATTAAAAAATAAATCTTTTCCTGATATGCAACCACCACGCTGTGGAATGCAACCATATCCCGGCTGTTTTTAACTTTTGCAATAAGCTCCATTTCGTTCGAGTTCATAGTTTTATTCCTGATCAAAAATCGTGCACTTTTTTGCGTGTATTATATTGACGTATTTAATGAATAACATGTTGCACTTTTTATCCCGCCAAGCGGAACACATTCAAAAATATAATTGTTTTTGTTTTTAGAAATGCTCATTTTAATTACGTGAAAATTTTAAATATAAAAATATGCCTGTTGAATAAATGGGAAAAATGTCCTGCTGATGATAATAATACTGCATTAATCTCCTGGAAATTGAAAAATTATGTGAAAAATACATAAAAATTCATTACATTAGAAGCTAAATTTTAAATAATTTAAAAATTTATGTAAATTGTGCAGAACAATTTCTTGAAATAATCGTAAAATAATTAAATTAAATGAAACTGATACAAGTTCCATAGAAAGCAATGAAATTTACTTTTTCGGAGTGATTATGTGTTTAAAGACGTTTTATGGTATCGTTATGAAGTTTTTTATTTGCAGTTTGTTGTTTCTCTTTTTAGGAACAGCAGCAATGAATGCACAGATTGCAAATGTTAATGATGAAACATATCTTTTACTTGCGCTTAAAAAAGAAAAGGCAAGGTTTGAAGAAATCCGGAACCGCTGGGAACTGCGTCAGCTGGAATATAAGGACGGTTTCACATCTAAAGAGGAGTATAACCGTACACAGCAAGAATATGAAATTGCCCTGGTTAATTATCAACAGGCAATGCTTCGCGTGATTTTTGACCAGCCGTATATCGTTGTTGAAGAAGCGATTAAATATCAGGCAGAGAGCGGAGATAAAAAGCATGTAAGGTTGAAGCTTACCAACACAACCGGTGGTGTCTTGGATTATCAAAAACTGCTCGAATCAGAGGGCGAAATATTTACTGAAGATTTGATGCCTGATAGAATAAATAATGTTTTTGTCTCACTGATAAATATTGAAGATAATACCATAATCAGCAAACCGTATGAACGGAAAATTCCTTCTATCGAGTTCGGAAAATCCGTCAGGATTGACTTTGAGCTGCTCAGGGATGTCGAAAGTGTACGGATCAGCATGGTATATGCAAATAATACCTCCACCAAGGATGTTTATCTCGAAAAGGATGCAACTGCAAATACCGTTGAGATCGTCTCCGCCCAGTTTTCGCAGGAAGCTGAACTCGGTTCAAATACGGCGTATAATATGCAATTAGAGCGATTTTCGAGCGAAGATAATATATACTACTTAGAAGTTGTAAACCTGCCGCGCCAGATTACACATACGCTTGTAGAACAAGGCTCTTCGGCACGCCTCTCCAGCATTAAATTCACAAAAGGTATCACTAAGAAAAACCTTACCCTGACACTTTATATGCCGGACCGGGATGATGAGGAAATTGTTATAGATGAACCTTTAAATTTCTATATCATGGCAGTCTCTAAAGATAAACGGGAGAGCCTGGGAAGCCTGAAGGATCAAGAACTTTCGCCGGAAGAAATTTTGAACCAGAGCGACGGAATGGAAAAACTGGAACTAATACCCAGGGGTGTTGGAAAGATGGAGGTCGTGCTTAATACCCTGTATTATCCGGTTAAAGCAGGGGAAAGTATCTCTGTTAAGGCGGTGATTAAAAATACCGGTACCAGGCGGCTTGACAATGTTGCAATACGAACGGAATATCCGCTCAATTGGAATGTACTTGTGCAGCCTGAACTTATTCGAACGCTGGATGTGGGAAAAGAAGACGCAGTCGAGCTCCTAATTCAAACGGCTGAAGATGCCGGGGTGGGAGATATGACAGTGAAAGTAAAAGCGGATGCTATTGCAGATAACAGGAGTGTTGAAAGTGATGATAAAGAAATTCGGGTTCACGTCGAGGCTGGTGCAAACATTTTCGGAACGCTTATCCTCATTTTCCTGTTTCTTGTAATTACCATCGGAATGGTAATATTCGGTATAAAATTAAGCAGAAAATAATTTTGTAAATTTTTTGGAACAAATTTTAACTTTTATAAGTTAAGATATTCAATAAGCTCTCTCGCTACCCATCCAAAAATTAAAAACTATGGTGGGTTTAAAGCTGAGGGAGCTTTTTTTGTTTTAAATTTTTTATTGTGCATAAATTTCACTCCAATCCCACTGAGCTGGATTGATTCACCGTGCCGAAAATGTCTTGAACACTCGTACAATTTTCCCCTGCGTCCCAAGTTACACTCCTACCGCCTCCCAAGTTTTACTTGGGACGCAAGTTAGTTATTATTGTATGCCAGGAGCATTTCCCCCCTTTCCCCTGCGCTCCAAGTTGCACTTGAAACGGAGGGAATCCTTCATACTCCCGGACAAACCGCACTCAAATCAAGGGATACCTCGTTTTCATACTGCCTGAAATTTTCACGGAATCTGTTCGCTAAATCTTTTGCCTTTTCGTCATAAGCACCGGCGTCTGACCAGGTGTTTTTAGGCTGCAGTATTTCCGAAGGGACATTCGGGCAGGACTCGGGAATCATAAATTTGAAAACCGGGTCGGCTTTAGCTGGTACATCCGCCAGTGAGCCGTCGAGCGTTGCTTTCACCATCGCACGGGTATAGGCAATCTTCATCCGTTTTCCCGTTCCGTAAGGACCGCCGGTCCAGCCGGTGTTCACCATCCAGCAGGTGACATTGTGCCGTTCGATCTTCTCTCCTAAAAGATTTGCATATACCGTTGGCTGCAGCGCCATGAACGGGGCGCCGAAACATGCACTGAAAGTTGCCTGCGGCTCAATTACTCCTTTTTCCGTTCCGGCAACCTTTGCAGTATATCCGGAGAGAAAATGGAACATTGCCTGTTCGGGTGTGAGTTTTGCGATCGGCGGCATCACGCCGAATGCATCGGCTGTAAGAAATATGATATTCTTCGGGTGTCCCCCGCGCCCGTCGCGGACGGCATTTTCGATATGCGTAATTGGATAGCTTGCCCTGGTATTTTCGGTTAATGAAGCATCAAACAGGTCACTCCGGCGCGTCCGGTAATTAATGCCTACATTTTCAAGGATTGTGCCGAATTTTCGTGTACATTCATATATCTCCGGCTCATCTTCTTTTGATAAATTAATAACCTTGGCATAACATCCGCCCTCAAAATCGAATACGCCGTTTTCACTCCATCCATGTTCGTCGTCACCGATAAGTTTCCGCTCCGGGTCTGCCGAAAGCGTGGTCTTGCCCGTACCCGAAAGACCGAAAAAAAGCGCCACGTCCCCCTCCCTGCCAATATTTGCAGAACAATGCATGGAAAGTACGTCTTTTATCGGTAAAAGGTAATTTAAGACCGAGAAAACAGCCTTTTTTACTTCACCTGCATAACTTGTCCCGCCGATGAGAATCAACTTTTTTGCAAAGTTAACGACGACAAACACTTCCGAGTTCGTTTCGTCCGCAGATGGAAGCGCATAGAACCGGGGAGCGTGAAATATAACAAATTCGGGAACATGCTCCTGTAATTCTTCCGTGTCTGTTATCCGTATAAACATGTTCCTCGCAAATAAATTATGCCAGGCATCTTCATTAATGACTCTGATTGGAACCCGGTAATCGGGATCTGCTCCTGCATAGCAGTCCTGTACAAAGATGTCTTTTCCTTCAAAATATGAGAGCAGTCGTTTATGGAGCGCATCGAATTTTTCGGGATCAAACGGGTGGTTTACCTTCCCCCACCAAATTTTACCTTCACTGCCCGGTTCTTTTACTATGAATTTGTCATTAGGGGAACGACCGGTGTGATGACCGGTTCTGACGATGATCGGACCAAGGTGTGCAACATGTCCTTCCCTGCGGCGGACGATCTCTTCGTACAGCGCAGGGGTTGATAAATTCCAGTACACGTTTCCAAGGTTGGTCAATCCGTGATGTTCAAGACCGTATTGCGGTATAAATGTACCAAAGCATGACATTTTGTTTTCTCCTATTTTATTGTCAAGAAACATTATTATAAACTATACTCCCCCCGAAAATCTAAGTAAAAATAAATAAGACATATTCTATTGTCAAGCTATAAATTACCTTTTAGTTCTTTTATCATGAATAATTTATCCTGGAGCCCCCTTAATGGACTGGCACACACGAAGCAGTCTTTATCGAAAAGAACGCAGAAAATAACATCAGTTAACCGGTTCCATTGTACAATTATTGCTTTACTTAACCATAAAATACGTCAGTAAATAAGTTTATTTAAACTTTTTCTTGCATTAAAAGCGATAACTTATTATATTACAACCGGTTTGCTTTTAATAAAAAAAATTTTTAACGGTATTGTTTATAATCATAAAATCTCCGGGTCTTATTTTTATTCATAAAAACGTGTAACCGGTTTGATTTATGAAAGATCAATCAATTTTATGTGTCGATGACGACATAAATCTTGTAAATGCCTTAAAGATAATTCTCAATAATTCGAATTACAGGGTTTTTACCGCATCGGACGGCTTTGAAGCGCTTGATATTCTGAAAGAAAAGCCGATTGACATCGCTATTGTAGACTATAAAATGCCCCGTATGGATGGGGTCGAATTATTGAAAAAAATTAAAGAACTCAACCAGAAAGTTGAAGTTTTAATATTGACGGGATACGGCACTATCTCTAATGCCGTCGAGTGTATAAAAATCGGTGCGTTTGACTATATTATCAAGCCTTTTCGGAAGGATGACATTATTAAGCGTATCGAAAAGCTGTCTGAAGCACGAACCGAAACTCCGGTAAAAGATGTTACTCAACCTCATTACTATAAATTCGACAACCTCATCAGCAAAACCGCTAAAATGCTTGAAATACGAAATACAATAGTGAAAATCGCCGATAATGATTCAACAGTACTTATTCTCGGAGAAACGGGAACCGGAAAAGGCGAGATTGCCAAGGCTATACATGATTGCGGAAAACGCACTAATAAAAAATTTAACATTATTGATTGCGCTTCAATAAATCCCAACTTATTTGAGAGCGAACTCTTCGGGCATATAAAGGGCTCTTTTACGGGAGCATCGAAAGATAAAATCGGATTACTTAAAACAACAGGTGAAGGAACACTCTTTTTAGATGAGATCGCAGATATTCCGAAATATATTCAGGTCAAACTCTTACGAGCGATCGAGGAGAAAGAGCTCAGACCCGTGGGTGCGATTCAACATCAAAAATTCAGTGCACGAATTATTGCAGCAACTAATACAAATCTGTACGAAGCGATGAAAAAGGATGAATTCCGAAAGGACTTGTACTACCGGTTGAGTGTCGTATCTATTGAAATCCCCGCTTTGCGTGAAAGAAAAGATGATATCCCGTTACTGGTTGACCATTTCATAAAAAAATTCGATAAAGACCGTAAACTTATTACGGGTATTGCTGATGAAGCGTTACAGGTTATTATGGAATACGACTGGCCTGGAAACGTCAGAGAGCTGGAAAATTGTATTGAGCGGGCGTTTTCCTTGGGAGTGGAAGGGAAGATCGGCGCGGATGACCTCCCCTATACAATTCACACACCGGATAGCTGTTCCAACACCGTATTTAGTGCCGGCAAAGGCACAATGTCCGACTACGAAAAAGAGATAATACTCAAAGCGTTGAATGCCTCCAATGGAAATAAAAGACAGGCTGCCAGGAATCTCAAAATCGGAATAGCAACACTGTATAGAAAAATAAAAAGATATAATCTGAATTAGAATAGTTCCATTATGATAACACAATTATCATTTTAAAACGCTTTCTCGCCGCTTTTGTTTTTTGTTTTCTCCCCCCGATCACAACCGCAATTCACAAAAATACAGACACTTATGCCTTGGTATAAGGCAATTTGTTCGTGTTTTTTATAAATGGCATAAAGATTGCCTGTATTATTATTACCTTCTCAAACTCACACATCGGGATAATATAAGGTTTTATGCTATGAAAACTATTTTATTCATCGATGATGAGCCCAATTTGTTAGATGCTTACAGCCTGATGTTGAAAAGAAAAGGTTACAAAGTATTAACGGCTGAAAACGGTTTTGAAGGAATCGAGCTTATTTTAACCGAAGATATCGATTTAATTATTACCGACATCTACATGCCTAAGAAAAATGGGCTTATAATGATAAAACAGATCAGGCGGATATTAAAATGCCGTAATATTCCAATAATTGTTCTATCCGCCGTCGGCACGAAAGAAAATGTATGTCGAGGTATTGAAATGGGTGTTTGCTCATTCTTAACGAAACCATGCAATTTTGATAAACTGTATGAGGCGGTAAAGGATGCTTTGAAGTCAAGTAACAATACTTCAGGAAAAGAATTACATACCAAAATAAATAAAAATATTGATACTGCCGTTACTGTTCTGTTAGCCTCTGAAAAAGTAAGTGTGTTAGACCATTTCTACGAATTTTTAACGGAAAAATTCAATAAGGTATATGCAGAAAATAATTTTGTGAATCTTGAAAAAATTATCATTGTGAAAAAAGTCGATGCGTTAATTATAGAGGTGCATTCACCATCACATGACAGCTTCAAATTTCTTTTTCAGTTGTGCGATAGAAACAAATGTATCGGAATACCGATAATCGTGATTTCTGATGAAGTCCAAGAAATAAAATATCTCTTTGAAAGTCTGGGCATTAAAATCGATAAGTATTATTCAAAACCGTTTATCTATGAAAGACTCGCTAATGATATTTACTATATGATGAGTAGGAAAAACATCAGGGATAAGCTCGATTTCTCTATCAATAAGATCAGACAGGAAATATTAGAAAGCCAGGATCATAAAATAAAATTAATAAATAGCTTAAGAGAAAAACTAAACAAAATCAAAAAGGAAAATTTAAATTTAATACAAGAATGGGATAAAACGAGCAAATTTGAGGACAGACAGGTCGTTTTTTGCAATCAAAAGAAAATACGCGAAATGACAAAAGAGATTGCCGACCTCACAAGAAATTATCTGGAAGAAAAAGCTGAATTAGTAGAGGCTGAACGAACTGCACAGCTTAAAATGGCTACTTTAAATGAAATATATAGAGAATACGTATCTTAAATAAATTATTGTTACAGCTTTTCTGAATTCTTTTCTAATACAATAACTTTTATAAAGTGGGATGCTATATGAAAAAACATCATCTTTCGATATTATTATT
>LJUD01000055.1 GCA_001304035.1 bacterium SM23_31
CAATAAAATCAAAGTAATAAAACGAAGAGCATATGGATACCATGACTTACAATACTTCGCTCTCAAAATAATGCACGCTACTGCAACTAATTCCTAGGAGAACCAAAAATAAAATATCGAATGTAATTTATTTCCCAGCGGGTTCGATATGGATTATGACCTGCGCATTCTGAAATTCAGAGCAGATGTCCTTTTCAATCAGGTGGGTAATTTCGTGGGCAACGTCGACAGACATTTCCGGGTCGACGATCATGTTAAAATGTACTTCCTGCTGATTTTGCAGAAAGTGAAATTCCATGGCTTCTATACTGCGGTACCGGTCAGCATATTTATCAAGTGTTTTGTGAACACGGTCTTTGAACTTTTTTTCCTGTATAGCAATGTCTGCAGTGTCTACATCTGCAGTGATGTCGGTGCCCTGTATTGATGGGATGTTTTTCCGAATATATTCTTCTAACTGCTGCAAATCACTCACACCGTCCATGGCTTGAATATATGGTTCGACTCTTACTTTGAGATTTACCTGGTACTTACCGCCCATCCGCCTGTCGATTAAATCCTGAAACGAATCCCTGAGAATTACATAAGACGTTTTGATGATAATAAACGCTACAAAAATTGCGGCGAGGGGATCGAGTATGGGGTAGCCGATTATAGCGAATAATATTCCGAAAAATACGCCGAACAGCCGGTAAATATCAGCTTTGTGGTCGAAAGCATTCGCACGGACGGACGGGCTGTTCAGTTGTGTACTCGCTTTTAAAGTATAACGGTAGAGTCTCGCTTTTATGGCAATAGACAGCACAACACCAACCAGCGCAATCCATTCAGGGCGTAAATATTCTTTATAATAAATTCTTGAGGTGTTCTGGTATATTAAATATATACCGGTAACACCAATGGCAATACCGACAAACAATGCGACGATTGATTCTATTTTCCCATGGCCGTGCGGGTGACTGTCATCTTTGGGAGTTGAAGCAAACTTGAGTCCGATGAGAACAGCCGATGTGGCAACGACATCCGAAAGCGAGTCGAACGCCTCCGCCACCAATACGGCGCTACGCCCAATTAATCCTAAGGAAAGTTTAACTGCTGCAATTACGATGTTTGCTAATATTCCTACAATCGTAACACGGCGGGCATAGCGGTAGTCTTCGGGATTCATGGGATTACAATTGTTTTTTCAGCCAGAGGCTGATCTTTAGAACAGTTAACAGGTATAAATTAAATCTTATCCCGCTCAGCGGGATCTGCCTCTGGCTGATTACCGTATAACCTTATTGAATTCTTCCGTTAGGGCAGGAACGATTTCAAAAAGGTCGCCGACAATTCCGTAATCGGCAATCGTGAATATCGGGGCATCCGGGTCTTTGTTTACGGCAACGATACATTTGCTTGACGACATACCTGCCAGATGCTGTATTGCGCCGGATATTCCGATAGCAATATACAGACCTGGCGTCACGGTTTTACCGGTTTGTCCAACCTGGTCAGCATGCGGGCGCCATCCCGCATCTACGACGGCACGCGATGCGCCTACAACTCCTCCGACAGCCTCGGCTAATTTTTCCAAAATATCGAAATTCTTAGTATCCTGTAATCCCCTGCCTCCGGAAACAATAATATCCGCTTCAGTCAGGTCAACCTTACCGGATGTTCCTTTGATAACTTCTTTAATCCGGGCACGGACTTCCACGGACGAAGGATCAAAGTCAGATGCAGTCACGGTACATGAAGTTGCTGAATCTTCCGAAGGCAGGAATACTTTCGGACGGAGTGTTACAAATTGTATCGGTGAATTTGTCGAGATAGTGATGCGTGCTTTACCGGCAAAAACCGGCTTGACCGCTTCAATCTTTCCATCGACAAGTTTTATGTCGATAATGTCGCTGATTAGTTCGGTATCAAGCCGCGCTGCAATCCGCGGAGAAAGGTCCTTTCCCATAGCAGACGCACTCATTATAAAAAATGAAGGATTGTATTTCTTTATAAAATCGACAACTGCGGCAGTATAAGCTTCCGGTGAATAGTCGGAAAAACCGGCGTGGTCCACGGCGACAACCTCAGGGATACCATACTTACCGAAAATATCTAAATCAGTTGAAAAACCGCTTCCGACTGCGATCCCGATCGGGATTAAACCTGATTCTTTAGCTAAATTTCGTGCAACGGTCGCTGTCTCATAAGAAACATTTCGAATTTTTCCGTCCCGAATCTCAATGAAAAATGCCGCATAATCACTCATAACGTCAACTCCTGTAAGCTAATTCGTAATGGGATATTTTTTATATTATCTCTATCAAAGCCGTAAAAAACTCTAAGTCCAATAATTTATCAGACCGCATACTTTTTGAGGGAACTATCAGATTGCCTTTGCTTCCTCACGGAGCAGTCTGACGACCTCCGGCACAGCTTCGACGCCGTTCTTAAACGTTTTACCCTCCTGCCGTTTCGGAGGATATTCCATCTTTGTAATGGTGATACCGCCCGGTATATCAGAGGCTTGTTTCTCGACCATCGGTTTCTTTTTTGCCATCATAATCCCCTTGAGGGAAGCATACCGGGGCTCATTCAATCCTTTTTGTGCGGTAATAACTGCCGGGAGTGAGAACTCCATTACTTCTTTGCCGCCTTCGATATCCCGCTCGGCAGTACCCCCGTTTTCCGTAATCTCCAGTTTGGATACAACACTCACCGAAGGAAGGTTCAACAGTTCCGCAATCATAGGTCCAACCTGCAAATTATCATCATCGATAGCTTGTTTGCCGAGCAGAATCAAATCGGGCTCAAGCGGTTTGATGGCTTCTGCTAAAATCTTTGCCACTGACAGTCCCATGCGGAGATTATCGTCTTTAATATGAACGCCTGAATTTGCACCCATCGCCAGTGCATTGCGAATTGCCGTGGCTGCTCTGCCGGGTCCGGCACTCACTATAATAATTTCACCTCCTAATTTTTCCTGAATACGCAGCGCTTCCTCAACGGCATATTCATCGTAGGGATTCAAAACATAATTAACATTTGAATCGTCAATCCATAAGCCGCCCTCGGGAATGACAACTTTGGTTTCGCTGTCCGGCACCTGTTTTACACAAACAACTGTTTTCACCTGATCCTCCTGATATATTCAACCGATGTTATTAGAATAAATACCAGCCGCAACTTTATTCTGATTAGAATAGGCGTGGCGGAACTAAAACTGTTTGATAATAATAAACTATATACTCTCCAAATATACGATTTTCACGAATATAAATCAACAGTTATATAGGTACAGGTTTAATCAACTATAACCACAGTGATTGTCATTTGCATTTTTACTATTATTTCTTTATATTAGAATTTAATAAAAACAAGATAATTGTTTATAAATTTTTTCGTAAGCATTTGTCGAGTCGTTATTCAGATAAACGAGGAGATTCTTATGCGGCTTTTACTCAATAGAATTGTGATTTCCGTGACTATTATAATATTTTTGTGTGCGCCTGTATTTGCAAGCGGTTTTTCAATATTTACTCACGGAGCCAGGGGATTTGGTTTAGCCGGAGCATTTGCTGCCAAAGCCGGCGATCCGTCCGCCATTTTTTATAATCCCGCAGGAATAGGAAATATTACCGGTACGCGTGTGCTGGTTGGATTTGCCCCACTTTTACATCAGTCTTTATTTGAACATGATCCATTGACCAGCTATCCAACAAAGACAATATTAGATAAAAAATTGTTATTTCTGCCTACACTGTACTTTACGTCAAGGATAACATCCAGAATTACTGCAGGTTTTGGCATATACAGCCCTTTTGGTTTCAACATTAGCTGGGCTGACAACTGGCCCGGTCAAAAAATTCTGACCGAATCGAGTTTATATACATTCAGTCTTAATCCGGTTATGGCATATAGGTTAACCAGTAGTATAAATGTTGCCGTTGGTTATCAATTTGTTAAAGGATACTACGGAATCAAGAGGTTTCCTTATGCTCCGGATATCTATAATGTTGATAGGCCTGTTTCTGAGTTAGGAGCAAAAGCTATTACAGAAGCAGACGGCTCAGGGGCCGGCTTTACAGCAGGTCTCCAGTTAAGGGGAACTGATATGATTACGCTTGGATTGTGCTACCGCAGTTCGATCAAACTTGATCTTAATGGTGATATAACATTGATTCCGGAAGTATCTCCGGGCAGCAATATCGGAACAGAAATCGGATTACCGGCATCGGTTGTGTTTGCTATCGACTATATGCCGAATGAATTTCTCGCTTTGGAGGCCGATGTAATCTGGATGGAATGGTCATCGTTTGATAAAATTGCAATTACGGCGGATAATCCAACCCTTAGCTATACCAGTCCAAAGCAATTTACGGACAATGTCCATTTCAGGCTTTCTCTTGAATATTCCGCCGAAGATATTGCCGTTTTTCGGACAGGATATTTTTATGCTCCTTCTCCTGCACCGGACGAATACCTTGATCCCATGATACCTAATACTCTCCGGGAGGGCATAACTCTCGGGATCGGATGGTCGTATGAACAGTATACATTTGATGCGGCATATTTGCACTCTTTTAAAAGAGATAGGTATAGCGATTATTCTAAAATCCTTTCTAATGGAAGGTACGAATATAAAGCTGAAGGATTTGCTGTTAGCCTTAGCTATAGAATTGACTGACAGGTGAATATTAAGAAATGCGGAAAATAAATACCAAAATCTTTGAATTTTCAATTTGCAACTAATATCTAACGGAGTATATATGTGTGGGATAATCGGATATATAGGAAATAAGGATGCCGCTGCTGTATTGATGCAGGGACTGAAACGGATGGAGTATAGGGGGTATGACTCTGCAGGCGTTGCGCTTATCGACAATAATAACGGCATTTTTCTGCATAAACAGCCCGGAAAAATCGCAGAACTTAAAAATTCACTTAAATATAATACTGTTTCTTCAAATGCAGGTGTTGGTCATACAAGGTGGGCAACGCATGGAGAACCGTCGGAAAAGAACGCACATCCTTTTGTCGGGTGTAAAGGCACGTTTGCGATTGCACACAATGGTATTATTGAAAATTATAAGGCGCTGCGCAAGAATCTCAAGAAAAAAGGATGTGTTTTTTCTTCCAATACGGACTCGGAGGTAATTGTTCATTTAATTGAGTCATACTATGACGGCGATTTTGGTAAAGCTGTAAGGCGTGCTCTAAGTGAGTTGTGGGGAGCATATGGAATCGTTGTTGTTTCATCTCTGCATCCGGATACGTTAATAGCTGCCCGCAACGGAAGTCCTATGATCGCCGGATTAGGAAAAGATGAGAATTTTGTTGCTTCCGATGTCGCCGCATTTATCAGATATACCCGCGATATTATGCCTCTGCAAGACAATGAAATGGCGATCATATCCAGGGATGAAGTGCAGACAAAAACGCTGGAAGACACTGTAGTATCCCGTCCCATTGAAACCGTGGACATTGATCTGAAAAAGATTGAAAAGGGTGGTTTTAATCACTTCATGCTGAAAGAAATTAACGAACAGCCCAATACTATCAGAGACAGCTTCAGGGGACGCATCCTGTTGGGGGAGGGACTGCCAAAGCTTGGCGGATTGCAGCATATTGCGAAAAGGCTTATCAAAGCGCGCCGGCTTATACTGACAGCTTGTGGAACATCATGGCACGCCGCTCTTGTCGGAGAATATTTGATAGAAGAACTTGCTCTCGTGCCTGTGGAGGTGGAATATGCATCCGAGTTCCGGTATCGAAAACCGATTTTAGATAACCGGGATGTTGTGATTGCCATCAGCCAGTCCGGCGAGACGGCGGATACGCTTGCCGCAATCAAAGAAACAAAAAAACAGGGTGCAATGGCGCTCGGCATTTGTAATGTTGTCGGCAGTTCGATAGCCAGGGAGACCGACGGCGGTATCTATATCCATGCAGGACCGGAGATCGGCGTCGCTTCAACAAAAGCGTTTACATCACAAGTTGTTGTTTTGAGTTTGATTGCGGTGTTTCTCGGTAGTGAATATTGCCTGACGAAGTCCGAAGCAAAGAAAATACTCAAAGCCCTCACCGAATTACCGGACAAAGTTAAGAATATTTTGGATAAAGCCTCTTTTGTAAAAAAGATAGCTGAAGAGTTTAACACGTGCCAGAATTTTCTTTATCTCGGACGTGGGTATAATTTCCCTGTGGCGCTCGAAGGCGCACTGAAACTAAAGGAAATTTCGTATATACATGCTGAAGGTTATCCCGCAGCCGAAATGAAACACGGTCCTATTGCCCTGATAGACGAGTCAATGCCTGTAGTGTTTATTGCACCTAAAAACGATATAACTTACCCGAAAATCTTAAGCAATATAGAGGAAGTTAAAGCACGTAAAGGAAAAGTGATTGTCGTCGCCACTGAGGGAGATGAACAGATGCGGGAAATAGCTGACAGTGTGATTTATATTCCTGAGACGCTTCACTGCCTGACTCCGATTCTTGCGGTGATTCCGCTGCAGCTTCTGGCATATTATATTGCAGTGCAGCGCGGATGCGATGTTGACCAGCCGCGTAACCTCGCTAAAAGCGTTACAGTTGAATAATAATTTATTCCATAAATTAAATGGAATTGCATTACAATTATATATAACCTGGTTTATTCATAAATTTCTCTTCTAATATTATGCCCTGCCTTGTAAGATCAGAATCTGATTTGAAAAAACATCCCGCTTTGCGAGATAAGGATAGCAGGAGTAATTATTGCAGAAACTATAATAATAACAACACTTAGCAGAACAAATAATACTATTTTTGAATTTTCGGGATAAATACGTTCTTATAATTTACCACCATAATAATCAGTGTCTTACTAAATAATAATATATGAACTTTATATCAAGAGGTTTCAATGATGCGGAAATTATTAATATCTGCATTGGCAATACTGCTTATTGCAGGCATTGCACTTGCCCAGGATAAGCAGCCGCTCACAGCCGAAGACTATTACCTTGTCAAGAATGTGGGCGGTCCTTCGCTGTCGCCCGATGGGAAATATGTTGCTTTTACCGTACAGACAGTCAGGGAGAAAGAAAACGACCGCCATACTCGAATCTGGATGAAGGACCTTGTATCCGGCGAAGTGTACCCTTTCACCTCGCCTGAACATAACAGCACAAATCCACAATGGAGTGAGGATGGGGAATATCTCATTTTTACGTCTAGTAGAGGAACAGAGAACCGCACCTGGCACATCAAGATAAGTACCGTTAGAGGAGAGGCATTCTACAAGGAAGACTACAAGCCTGCACCGGGTAATCTTTCACCGGACGGAAATTACAGACTCTTTACCAAGCGGGTTGATATGAAACCTGATACCACGGAACAGAAAGAGCAAAAAGACGAAGAGTTTGACGGAATAATCATCGAGCACCGCGCATATAAGCGGGATGGGAGAAGTGATTTTTTGCCTGCTCCGCAGCCGGACCGCGGTGGTATTGCACAGATTTTCAGAGTAATAGTCGAGGACAACCCGGACACTTTGCAATTAACCGCCGGCGGTTTGGTAAAAGGAAGCCCAACGTGGTCCCAGGACGGGAATTATGTGCTTTATACGGAAAGCCCTGTCCAGCGCGATGAGAACGACCGTGCGTTAGAATTCCTCGACCGTAAATTTGGCAACACTGCCTATGTAATTTCTGTTGACGGCGGGCAGCCAAAAAAACTGGATATTAGTAAAGGTGAGGTCGGCAGTTTCAAGTTTGCGAACAATGAAAATCGATTTTATTATTCATATACCCCCGAACGGTTTGCAGAGTCGGAATATTACGTTTACGACCTTGATACCGACAAATCAATCAGGTTAGACAAAGACTGGATTTACGGCATCCGGAGTGTAAAGTGGAGCCCTGACGACCGGTGGCTTTATTTTACGGTATTGATCGGCGGGTCATCTCACCTATGCCGGATTCAGTCCGACGGCACGGGAAAAGTTGAACAGATTACACATGGCGATTTTCAGTATGGCTCCTTCCAATACGATGAAGACATGACCTTTATGGTGTATACCAAAACATCACCAACTATGCCCGGAGAACTATTCATGGCTGACATAGACGGGAGTAATGAGCGCCGGCTTACCAATATCAATCAGGAATTTCTTGACGAAGTGTATCTTAGCCCGGTTAAACGGCTCGAAATTGAAGGAAAAGGCGGATTAAGGATTGAGGGATGGCTGATGGAACCTTACGGTTATGAATCCGGAAAGAAATATCCGCTTGTCCTGCAGATTCACGGCGGACCGCATTCGGCATATGGTAATACCTATTTCCAGCAGTTTCAAATGCTTGCAGCCCAGGGATTTTACGTCCTGTACACTAATCCTCGAGGAAGCAGCGGGTACGGGCAAGACTTTGCGTACATTACCCGGGAAAAATGGGGCATAGATGACTATAATGATCTCATGAGATTTGTAGATTATGCTGTCGAGAATTTTGATGTGGATGAGAAGAAACTCGGTGTCGCAGGAGGAAGCTACGGTGGATTTATGACAAACTGGATCACTACACAAACTGACCGTTTCGCTGCCGCTGCCACGAGCAGGAGCATCTGCAACTGGTTCAGTTTTTTTGGAAACTCCGACATCCAGAGCCTGATCGTCAATGAGTTCGGATTTGGATTCCCCTGGGACGAAAAAGTAGCGGAAAATATGTGGAAATTGTCTCCGATAGCTTATGTAAAGAATGTAAAGACGCCGACACTGATTATTCACAGTGAGCAGGATTACCGTTGCCCCATTGGTCAGGGTGAGGAGTGGTTTCAGGCGTTAAAAATACTCGGAGTGCCCACCCGGTTTGTCCGCTATCCTCGTGAAAGTCATGGGCTTTCACGTTCCGGCGAGCCCAAACATCTCGTGCACCGCCTGAATGAAATAAGAGCATGGTTTGTTAAATACCTCGAAGAAGATTCAACAGTAACCGGTTCGGATATAAAAAAATAACCTATAGTTTAAATTACAGGAGGATAATATGGTATATCGAAAAAGCGCAGTTTATTGCATTGTGGTATTGTTAATCGTCTGTCTGGCGGTTCCGGTCTATTCACAGGATTCGGGAGCAAAGACAATTACCGCTGCTGAGTTGAACACACATTTAACCTTCATTGCGTCTGATGAGCTCAAAGGGAGAAATACTCCGTCGCCGGAACTTAAAATAGCGGCTAAATACCTTGCCACCGTGGTGGAAAGTTATGGTTTTAAACCCCTTATGCCGGATGGTACATTTTTTCAGAAAATTCCTATTTATTATGTAAATGTATCCGAGACCGGAACAAATTTAACCGTTAAATCGTCATCCGGGGCGCAATCGTTCAGTTTTCCTGAGGACTTCAGTGCAAGTACGCGTTCAAATGGTTTTTTCTCAGGTGAAGTTGTTTTTGTCGGATTTGGTCTTTCAGCGCCCGACCTTGATTGGGACGACTATAGTAATATAAATGTATACGGAAAAGTCGTTATCATGCTGGGTGGGCAGCTGCCTCCCGACCATCCGCTAAACACGAGAGAGAACCTACGCTTGATTTCAAGGCGCAGCAATGTTGCTCAAGAAAGGGGTGCAATTGCGGTTTTAACCGTACAGAGCCCTCCGGAAGAAGAGGGAATGATCGAGGCAAACGAAAATTTTCCTAATAGAGAATCCACCGTTTACGGGGATTTTAATCCTGAAAATGCTGCTTTTTTCAGTGGTAATGTTCGGCACAATGTTGCAGCAGCCCTTCTGGATTGTGATGAAGATGCAGTAGCAGATATGTTCGAGCAAATCAGCCGCGGGGAACGGATTCCCGGAAAGAGTTTTACCGGTAAAACCGCAGAGATCGTCGTCGAGTCTCATATAATCGGGGTGGATCAAACCCAGAATGTTGTCGCCGTTATTGAAGGTTCCGACCCGGTGCTTAAAAATGAATACGTCGTATACGGTGCTCACTATGACCATCTCGGAGTGCGTAACCAACAAGTCTATAATGGCGCAGATGATGACGGCTCGGGAACGGTTGCCCTCTTGGAGATCGCCCAGGCGTTTTACGTCGACAGACCAAGACGCTCTATAATAATAAATTGGCATACCGGCGAGGAAAAAGGTCTTGTGGGTGCCCGTTATTTCACGTCAAATCCGCCCGTGCCACTTGAAAAAATCAGCGCCCAGATAAACATGGATATGATCGGACGCAATGATCCGGAAACAGTGTTTGTCATAGGCCCCGGCAGGATCAGTACGGAACTCGATGGTATAACCAGGGATATGAATAACAAGCATATAAAAATGAATCTGGATTATAAATATGATGCACCCGATGATCCTAACAGATACTATAACCGTAGCGACCATTACATGTATGCGCAGTGGGGAATACCGATTGTTTTTTTATTCACCGATGTCCATGAAGATTACCACAGAGTCACAGATACCATTGATAAGATCGATTTCTCGAAGATGGAACGAATTGCAAAATTGGCGTATTATATCGGTTTTGAAGTAGCCGGAAAAGACGAATTACTGAAACTCGACGCCGACCCGAACATCACCGTTCGCGGAAAGCTGTATACGCCTTCTCAGAGAATAAGGTGATAGTTAAGTGATATATGGAAAGCCCCGTCCCGCTCAATGTGGTCGGGGCTTTTTTATTAAAAAACGCACTCCATTTGGTATAGGATTGTTTATATATAATTGAGCACGGGTAATTTTTAAATAAGGAGTACTTTGATTATCAAAAGGATTGTAAATCTCCCCCAACCGGGATAAGCTATTGAATGATAAATAAAATGCGATAAATAAGGTCGTAATAATTTTTTTTATTCCGTGAAAAAGCTTGATAAAAGGTATTTTATTCATTACCTTATAAAGATTTAGTTCCAAAACCATGGAAAGGAGTGTGTTAAAATATGCCTGCAGTTAAGGTACGAGACGGTGAGCCTTTTGAACGTGCATATAAACGATTTGTCAAAGCGTGTGAAAAAGCCGGATTAATGTCCGACATCAAAAAACATCAGCATTTCGAGAAACCGAGTGAAAAAAAGAAGCGAAAACTCGCTACAGCCAAGCGAAAATCAAGAAGATTCCAGCTTGAGAACTATTAATAGTTTTAGGGGATTTTATAATCGTAGAATCGCGTTTGTTGTCGGGAATTGAACGCGATTTTTTTATGAGAATATAATTATGAATTACCTTGATATCGTCATTTTAGCGGTAGTGGGATTTTTTACTTTCTGGGGTATTAAGAAAGGTCTCACTAAAACACTTATCGGTGTTATCGGTTTTATACTTGCTCTGTCAATTGCTACAGGCATGATGGGAACAATTGCCGGCATAATGCATAATCTTTTAAATATAAACAAAGGAGCTGCTTACATTCTAAGTTTTTTACTGCTTTTCGTAGGCGTGTTGTTGATATGTTCTGCAATTGCATACATTATCCTTAAGACTTTTACCATTACATCAACTCGCTGGATAGACCGTATCAGCGGCGGAATATTGGGGTTTCTTATAGGAAACCTGATATTAAGTACAGTACTGGTTATGCTTTCGTTCTTTTCCTTTTCCGAACAGCTTATGCCCGGAAAAGAAAAGTCTTTTCTTTACCCCTATGCAAAAGGCTTTTTCCCGGGATTTTATAACCTGATGGTGAAACTTAAACCCTCTTCAAAAACATTTCAGAATATAACTGAAGACATCCTGAATGGACAGCCAGAAGAAGCTCTTAAAAGAACACAGGCTGGGCGGGATTTGCTCAAGTATTGGGAGAAACTGAAACCGGAAAAACAAAATGAAAATGAAGGGAACCATCCGCAAATTGCACTCCGAAATTCCGAATCCGGTATTCAGGTCCCCGCATCACCGGGACAGTATAAAGAGTATTCCGGTATCATTATTGCCAGCCGTGCATTGGACGTAATTATC
>LJUD01000056.1 GCA_001304035.1 bacterium SM23_31
AGGAAGCGCAAACAGGAATAATGCCTGTTTCAGTAAAACCCGACCGTAAACTTTCACTGAAAGATGTCATGGGAATTTTCAGAAACCATTATGAAGGTACCACCCTGGATAAATCGCAGAACTATAAAGAATCTCCTCATAAAACTCCAAATACCATCTGCAGATATGGGTCTCACAGGACTACTGTGGTGCAGCAGAGAAATTGGTTGCCGGTCGAGATTGGCACAGTGAACTGGCGGGCACTTGATTCTCCCTGCTGCAGCGTATTTATTCCCTGGTATCTGGGGATTACAAGGATTCCTGAGGTTTTTCATAAAGCACCGGAAAATCTTTATACAACTGAAAAAGACCTTTTGGACTATCATTTTAATATGCCGAAAGAAACATGGAAATTGGATATGGAATCATCTTTTGGCGTTTTTAAGCTTCTGAGGAATTTAGTTGATGAAAATTATGGAAAAGTTATAAAAAAAGTGTCAGCGACATGGAGTGCTTTTGAAGACCTAGAGTTTGCACTGCAGCCAACAATTGAAGAAACTGCTCTAAAACTTTATGAAAAGGATAAATCTCTTGCAAAGGAATTTCTGACTCTTTACTCGAACTCTCAAGCAATGAAATCTTTGGAGGCAGCGAAAAATCTAATGGATGAAATAAAATCTGAACTTAAAAGCCAAAGATAGAAAACAGTTTAGTCAGAAGGAAAATCCGTTTCCTTCAGGGAAGAAAATAGACAAAGAAAAAGCGGGTGATATAATATAAAAAGAAGGCGCTTGTAAAAGATTTAAAATTGAATATGGGAGACTAATAGCGCCTGAAAAATAGAAACCTCCTGCCTGGTTCAAGATGGACTTATAGATGTGTTAACCGATGTAATCATCCCCGCTTTTCAAAAACATCCGCAGCGTGGAATGATTCAAAAAGCTCACGGAGAGAGTCAAATACGAATGGGAGAATTTTGAGTTGTGAAAATAATTAATTATGTTTACGGAGTAAACATAAGATTATTCAATTGTAATAATAATTGATAAGGAGATTCAAATGAAAAGCACATTAAGTAAATTTATTGTTTTGGTTTTTATGACCACTTGTATTTTTGGGATTAACTATGGCTGCAATGATAATCCTTCAGATTCAGGCGATAACGTCAGCAACACAAATTTTGAGGCAGTGGAATCTATTTCTTTTGAAATCAATGTAATGAATCATTCCAGATTAAGATTAGAAGCCATAAATAGTAATATTAATATTGCCGGAATGTCAAATTCTGATTCAGTTATTATCTCATGTGAAAAACGTGTTGGTTCAGAAAGTACCGAGGATGCAGAAGCTCATTTGCAGCAGCTTGACGTAGTTGTGCAAGATTTGTCAAACGAAATATTTGTTAAAACCGTTCAGCCTCAAGAAACATATGGCAGGAACTATATGGTAAGTTATACTATTACTCTCCCAAAAAATTTAGAAATTTTAATACATAACATCAATGGAACCGTGACATTAGATTCAATCGATAATATCGTTTCTGTAAATAATGTGAATGGACAGATCGTCTTAGAAGAAATATTTAGCAGCGCACATGTCGCTTTGGTAAATGGTCAAATTGAAAGCAAAGTAACTTTACCGTTAGATGGCACAATTGATATGTCCATAGTGAATGGAATTATCAATCTTGAAATCCCTCAAAGCACTTCTGCAGAATTATCAGCCAGTTTAGTGAATGGAACTATAGTAGTTAATAATCTTGATCTTCAGAACATAGTAAGCTCACTTACATCATTTCAGGAGATATTGGGAGACGGAAGAGGTATTATTTCTCTGAGCACGGTCAATGGAAATATTAAGGTGATAGGATTCTAAAAGATGATACATTTATTCGTGCTCATGGAAAGAGCCCCCATTGGGGCAAGAAAAGCACGAATTGGAGAATATTTCAGCCTGAGGCAGACCCCGCTATCCGGGAGAGGTGTTAAGATTTAGAAACCGTGTCATATTACAAAAGCTTTAACGAGTTCGGTGACTTCCGGAATATAATGCTGAAAAAATTAAAATAAGATAGTTAAAACTTAATTTTTCATTTCCATCAGATAATAACTGTAAAGATACCTTAAAGAAAGGAGAAAATCTGAACATTTCGCGTTCTATTCCTGCTTATGTATGGACGCTATTGGCGCTCGTTACCGGTATAGTACTCGGTGGTTTCTTACCTGAAGCATTTGCATTAATAGCTTCAGGCACAACAGCTATTATAAAATTTTTTGTATTACTCGTCCCGATTTTGATTTTTGCTGCATTGAGTCCAGCCTGTGCAATCCTCGTAAAGCGCGGTTTAGCCGGTAAATTCGCTGCTTCAATTGTAATATGGTTTTTCTTTAGTTCTGCTTTGGCAGGCTTGATCGGTGTTATTTTCTCAATAGTAACCTTCAGAATTCCATTTTCCGGGAATGAAACCGGTGTATTGTCTGAAATGGTCCATATGTTTCGAGTTTTTGGAGACCAGGGTGGAGCGTCTTTCCCCTTGCTTGCCATACTATTTGCAATTGTAACCGGTTTCGTATCTGTATGGATAAAACCGCTGTTTATCCTGCTGTCAAAGATTGAAAAAGCCATTAATAAAATGGGACAGGGGCTCAGTTATTTTCTAATACCGATTCTTTTTTGCCTGGGAATAACGATTGGAGTGAATTTTGGACCAAAACTGGGAATGGGACACTTCTTTACCATGGTGTTTTATACTTTTATCCTCTGTTCCTTATGGTCCGTGTTTTATGTTCTGGTAATTACAAGGCTGATTAGAAAAATAAATGTTAAGAGACTTATCACCGTTTATTTTCTTCCTACAGCAATTTTCGCTGCCGGTACTATTTCATCACTGGTAACATTACCCGTTAATTTAACGAATATTAAGAAATTAGGTGTTCGTGGCGAAGTAGCTGATTTTGTCATCCCTTTCGGCGCTGTAACCAATATGGATGGCAGTGCTTTAATAAATATTGCATTTGGGCCTATTATACTACATTACATTTTTGATTTAGAAATGAGCCTGATAGTATTGTTGGTTCTTTGGCCTGCTGTCGTGCTGTTCACTATTGCTGCTCCCGGACTACCTGCAGGAATGGGTTCTGCGTTGTGGACTTCAACGCTGATTGCGTCAATGCTCGGCTTTGAAGAACCGTTGAAAAGCAGTTTTATCACAACGTATGTTGCGCTTTACGGTGGAGTACCGGATATGTTTATCACCGCTTCCAATTGTACCGGTGACGGCTTGACTGCAGTATTATTTGACAATCATTTTTTCCGGTTTTTTAAATCTAAAGGTATAAGTCGGTAACGAATATGATCCGTTCCTCGAAAACATCCGCGGCGATCCTCGCTTCAAAAAGCTCGTGGAAAGAGTCTCCATAGGAGCAAGCAAAGCACGAATTGGAGAACTTTTCAGCCTGAGTCAGACCCCGGTATGCGGGAGAGGTTTGAAAAGAATTGAAAAAACTGTTTGCAATTATCCTGGTAAAAAAAATTCTTTATATTTGGCAGAACCTGTTGAATGTGTTTTACATAATAAATGTAATAATTAAAATAGAATCATGATATAACAGTAACAATTAATATCACGATAAATGTAAAAGAGAAAAAAACGGGATGATTTTCAATATCTTCGGATGGAATTGGCTTAGATACACAATTTTTTGAATCGGAGGAAGCATTATGGAGAAATTTTTTATGAGGGAAAAAAGTTTTTTAATTCTAATTTTAATATTTTTTTCAACGTCTGTTCATGCACAAACTTATGATTTGCAAAGTATACCGAGAGTAGATGTTCATGCTCATATCGGAGATGTTGAGTTGATGGAAGAATACCTTTCTGTGGGAAATATTCTTAAAAGTGAGTATAACATAAACCTTGAAATCTGGATAGATCTCAGTTCTCCCTTGAATCCGGGGATGAAGGGAGTCGAGTTTTTAAATGAAGTAAATGAAAGGTATGAAGGGAAATTTTTACTCTGTATAAATGATAATAAAATCTCCGACGGTTTGAGATATTCAACTGAGGAACTTGCAGAATGGCAGGGACTGGGTATTGCCGGATATAAAATTTGGGTAGGTGTTTCTCCCCTGATAGATGATCCGGCTAATGAGCCCACTTTTATAAAAATGGAGCAGTTGGGATTATTAGGCGCCTCCGTGCATATATCACAGCCATATCCGACAAAATGGTGCGATGATCCTATAAAATTCTGGGAAGCTCATAATGCATGGGAACGCGTTCTTGACAGACATCCCCGTTTAAAGGTTGTTAATGCTCACATGCTCGATCATTTTAATTCGGATGAGCAGTTGGACTATCTTCGGTACATGTTGGATACTTATCCTAACGTTCATGTTGATTTGGCTGCCCGGTTCCAGCAATTCCACCGGATGGATTGGGATAATCTCAGGGATTTTATGATTCAATATGCCGACAGAATTCTTTTCGGCACCGACATCAGCAGTCAGCCGCAGGGAGGAAAATATAAGCAGACAGCGGAAAAATATTACCGTTGTTTTCAACTGCTGGAAACGGATGAAATTGTAACAGGTGGATTTTTTGGGTCGACTGAAACAAAAGGCTTGGCTCTCCCCCTAAAGGTTTTAGAAAAAATTTATTATAAAAATGCAGCAAAATTATATCCCGGGGTGAAAGAAACTTTAATAAAATTGGGATATATTCTTGATTGAGTTTGTATTTCTTCCCGGAGAGAATCGGAATTAGACAACCGTTTAATCTTCATTGATAAATAACAATCGAATGTCATTGCAAAAATATATGGGATAGCACCATAATGAGTGATTTGGAAACGCCTTATCAGCCGGGAAAAAGGCTGCTTTCGCTTGACTTTTTTCGCGGAATGACGATGTTCCTTCTAATTGCGGAAAGTACTAACTTATATTCTGCTTTTAGACGGCTCTTCCCGGAAAATTCATTCTTCTACAATGTTGTTATGCAATTCCATCATCATGAATGGAATGGGCTTCATTTTTGGGACCTGGTTCAGCCATTTTTTATGTTTATCGTTGGAGTTGCAATGGTATTTTCTTTGGAAAAGCGCTGGGCAAGAGGTGATACGTGGAATAAAACAACAAAGCATATCCTTAAACGGTGTATAATTCTATTTTTTCTCGGTGTTATTTTACATTGCGGATACAGTAGAAAATTGGTCTGGGAATTATGGAATGTCCTGACACAATTATCATTTACTATTCTTGTAGCTTATTTGATATACCGGTTACCCGTCTCTACACAGTTGGTCATATCAATCAGTCTTTTAATTGCTGTGGAATTCGTGTATCGATTCTTTCCGGTCGAGAGTTTTAATCAACCTTTCGTAAAGGGTCACAATTTCGGTTCATGGATGGATACTGTGCTTATGGGGAAAATTAACGGCGGCGGATGGGTTGCCATAAATTGTATTCCTACAGCCGCTCATACTATCTGGGGCGTTTTAGCCGGGAAGCTTATCATCGGTTCCAAAGAAAATAGTTATAAAATTAAAATTCTATGTTTAACCGGGTTGATCGGTATTTTTATCGGTTATGGATTAGATTGGACAGGAATAACCCCGGTAATTAAGAGAATTTGCACAAGTTCATTCGTTATTGTGTCCGGCGGGTGGTGTTTACTGACACTAACATTCTCTTTCTGGTTGATTGATATAAAGGGATATAAAAAATGGGTAACATTTTTCGCAATTGTGGGAATGAATCCCATTTTTATTTATATGTTTAGTGAAACTGCCGGCAAACAATGGTTCAACCGCTTCGTCCAAATCTTTACAAACGGTTTTTTTAGCCGGTTTGGGATTGAAGAAAACATTATTAATGTGATTAATGCTTTGGTAGTATTATTTCTGGAATGGTATCTGTGTTATTGGCTGTATAAAAAGAAGGTCTTTATAAAAATTTAAATATTGTTAACCGTAATTATTAATATTTTTTAGTCACCCCGGCGGCATTCCGGTTACTGCATCTTCAAATCCTTTAATAACCGTTCTTTCTCCTATCTTAAAGGTCAGAGATTCACGATTTTCCGACGAATCAAAAACAGTACCGTCTTCCGGTTTACCGGTATAATGCACGATAGCATCACCGGTAATAGCCTGTGCTATGATATCCGCCTTTTATGTTAAATTAAAGTACTTTGGTAAATTTTGAATCTTGCTTGATAATAGATAATGAATTTCACCCCCAATCCCGCCCCGGGGGTCGCTTTGCGAAAGCTTTGGGATTGGGGGTGCATCCTAATTCCAAATTGTCATTGTTCCGCCCCGCTCCGAGCACTCGGAGTCCCTATGGGAAAGGGATGGCTTCGCTACGAGGACTTCTCCTGCTTAGCAGGAAGGAGAAGTGGCAGTCTCTTACTAAAAACGTATTATTAACAGCATTTGTTTTTTCAACAGTAATTTTTACCAAAGTAATATTACATTAAATAAAAAAACGGGTGCGTTTTACCGGGGGGAACGTCTGATTTAAATCTTTTTTACGTTGATAGCCTTTAAGCCTTTAGGACCTTCTTCTATGTCGAACTGAACACGGTCACTGCTATCCAACGAATCATAACTGTCTGAAATTATATCTCCGCCATGTACAAATACGTCTTTCCCGTTTTCACGTTGAATAAATCCGTAATTTTTGCGGGGATTAAACCATTTTACTACTCCCTCTTCCATTGTTGGTACCTTTCTGTAAGTTTATAATTGTGTACGATATGATCAATTTTATATTCCAGGTCTGCAAATGTGGAAAGTAATCTCACAGGTGTGCAAAATATTATACAACCATGAGCTGCCAAGACAACATAGAGAAGTATAATAATGTAATAATATAAAATCTGTTCGTACTGTATTAATTATTATGTCTTTAATATACGACTTATTAAAGAAAAATCCAACATTTTTCAGATTAATTTTCAGATTTATTTCATTTTGGGTGTGATTTTTGCCTTGCCGTATAAGTAATTTAATTGTGTTAATGGAATAAAAATTTATAAAAAATGATTGAATGAGTATTGTGATTTCTTTTCCGCCGGAGGTGGATCAGCCTCCGGCGGACGTTTTTCGGATCGGATTAATTAAAAAAATAAGCAAACATAGGAATTATTTTAATCTCCACAAAAAGCATAATTCTCAAAGTTGAAAGCATTTTATTTCAGGTGAATCACGCTCTTACAAAATAAAGACGGGTATAATTCATTATATATCAAGGACTTATAGGGCTGATATTTTACCATGTTATCGAAAACTACCGTATATGGCATGTTTTTTGCCCTTTATTTCCCCTATTTTGGTCAGCAATTCATTATACAGATTTAATCCGTATTTTAAATATACAGGCTTTGCGGCTGGCATAAGAGAAAATGCTGCACCTATTGATGAGATACTTCATTTTTTCCAAAAAATATAAACATTAGTGCTTTTCAAAAAACTCATCCCGAGTACTTGAGGGAATGACAGGGTGATACCGCTTAGCGGGACCATCAAAATACTATATTGAGCTTTCAGACAAAGTCTGATCTTTAGAAAAAAATCGATTAATTGCAATCCCGAGCACTCGTGGTGTGAAACCCTATAATTAATATTATAAACCGGTTTTAAATATACGATTGTCAAACGAACAAGGGAAAATTATGGCGGGAGAATCAAACCATCATAACGGTGATAAAACCCTATCTGTCAGAATATATGAGCAGGTAAACGAGTCTGTTTTTCGATGTTATCAATGCGGCAAATGTTCAGCGGGCTGTCCGTTGTCCGAAGATATGGATTATCCCCCCAGTCAACTTATGAGAATGCTCCAGCTTGAAACGCCGGAGGTTGAAGCGAATATCCTAAGATCATATACGATTTGGCTCTGTCTTACCTGCGAAACATGCATTGCGAGATGCCCTCAGGAGGTTGATATACCAAAAATTATGGATTTCCTCCGTTCAGAATCGCTGCGCCGGAAAAAAGTTCATCCGTCGGCAAAAGATATTATTTCCTTTCATAAATCATTCCTTGATTCGATTAAATACACGGGAAGACTTCATGAAGTAGGTTTGATAGCAGGATATAAGTTTCGTACTTATCATTTATTGAAGGATCTGCCTGTCGCTCCCAAATTGTTTTTACGGGGCAAGCTGAAACTCTTTCCCCATTTCATTAAAGGAAAATCGGTGATTTCACGGATATTTACAAAGACCTTCCGGGAATATAAGGGGAAGGAGGCTGAAAAATGATGAGATTAGGATATTTCCCCGGCTGCTCATTACTCGGCACTGCACGAGAATACGATGAATCCCTCAGGGCGATTTCACATAAAACAGGCATCGAGCTTTTTGAAATTCCCGACTGGAACTGCTGCGGCGCTTCCGCTGCGCACTGTATTAATCACGACCTCTCTTTGGCGCTTCCCGCACGGATATTAGCCCTTGCGGAAAAAGAAAAACTTGAAGAAATTCTGGTACCGTGTGCCGCATGTTTTAACAGGCTTGATGTAGTCAGGCATGAGCTTATTTCGGACGAGAAGCTTCGGCAAAGAATATCCGGCATTATCGAAATGGATTTTCAGGGTAATATCAAAGTAATAAATATCATCGAGGCTCTTTCGAGAATACCATCCGACGGACTAAAAGAGCAGATTTTAAAACCATTTCAATATACGGTCGCCTGTTATTACGGCTGCCTTCTTGTTAGACCTCCGAAAATAGTGAATTTTGACCGTGCCGAAGACCCGCAAATAATGGACGATGTGATGAAAAAAATCGGTGCAGATACTATTGATTGGGCTTATAAGGTTGAATGCTGCGGCGCAGGATTTTCAGTGTCACGCACCGATATCGTTGCAAAATTGTCCGGTAAGATAATTAAAGATGCCGTACAGAGAGGAGCTGAGGCAATTATTGTCGCTTGCCCCATGTGTCATTCAAATCTTGATATGCGGAGAAGTGAGATTGAACGATTGGAAGGCAGAAAATATTCTATTCCTGTATTGTATATTACACAGGCAATCGGTTTAGCACTTGGAATAAGCAATAAAAAGCTTGGTTTGCACAGGCACATCGTTCCGGTTAAATTGCCGTTAAAGGTAAAAACTGTTGTAGAAAAGGAATTCGTACCCACTGCGAAAGCGGAGGAAGAATAATGTCACGAATAGGTGTTTTCATTTGTCACTGCGGAGAGAACATAGGCGCCACAGTGGATTGCGGAAAAGTTGCAGAGACATGCCTGAATATCCCCGGTGTGGTACACAGTGAAGATTATAAATATATGTGTTCCGATCCGGGTCAGAATTTGATTCGAGAAGCGATAAGGGAAAAAAATCTTACCGGTGTTGTTGTAGGTGCATGTTCCCCCAGGATGCATGAACCGACATTCAGGAGGGCGTGTGCAGAGACAGGGTTGAATCCTTTTCTTTGCGAGATGGCAAATCTGCGGGAACATTGTTCCTGGGTTCATGAAAAAGCCGATGTTACTACCCGGAAAGCCATAGACCTTACGCGGATGCTTATAGAGAAAGTTAAGAGGAATCAACCTCTCTATCCGATAAAAGTGCCTGTCACGCATACTGCCCTGGTCATCGGAGGAGGTATTGGAGGTATCCAGGCGAGCCTTGATATTGCCAATGCCGGACATAAAGTCATTCTGGTTGAAAGAGACCCATCCATCGGCGGACACATGGCTCAACTCTCCGAGACTTTCCCGACACTCGACTGCTCCCAGTGTATTTTGACACCGAGAATGGTCGAGGTCGCACAGCATCCGAATATCACACTGTATACTTATTCCGAATTAGAAAGTATCAGCGGTTTTATAGGGAATTTCACGGTAGAAATACGAAAAAAAGCGAGGAGTATCGATGAAAAGCTTTGCACAGGCTGCGGCATCTGCATGCAGAAATGTCCCGTGAAAAAAATTCCCAGTGAGTTCAACGCCGGTCTCGGAAATAGGACTGCGATTTACGTTCCCTTCCCACAGGCGGTTCCAAATATACCGGTAATAGACAAGTCGAACTGTACATACTACATAAGAGGAAAATGCAAGGCATGTGAAAAGTTCTGTCCGGCGGATGCAATCAGGTTTGACCAGGAAGACGAGATAATTGAAGCAGATGTAGGCGCTGTTGTTCTTGCAACCGGTTTTGATGTAGTCGGCACTGGATTTTTTCCCGAATACGGGTATGGAAATTATAAGGATGTGATTACCGGTCTCCAGTACGAAAGACTTGCCTCAGCCTCCGGACCAACGCTCGGTGTCATAAAGCGTCCCTCTGATGGAGAGATACCCGAGACCGTTGTATTTATTGCATGCGCCGGCTCGAGGGATGCCGCAAAGGGTATCGAATACTGTTCGAAAATCTGCTGTATGTATACTGCAAAACATGCAATGCTTTACAAACATAAGGTTCACAACGGGAAAGCCTATATATTTTACATGGACATAAGAGCCGGCGGGAAGATGTACGAGGAATTTGTACGCAGAGCTGTCGAAGAAGACCATGTGAATTACATCAGGGGAAGGGTGTCGAGGATTTACGAGGAAAATGGCAAGCTGATTGTTAAGGGAGCGGATACACTGATGGGTCATAAGCCTGTAGAGATAAAAGCAGACCTTGTGGTGCTGGCTACTGCCGGTGTGGCAAATAAAGGCGCCGAAGAACTTGCCCAGAAACTGCATGTCAGTTATGATCCTTACTACTTTTTTGCGGAAGCACATCCTAAACTCCGTCCGGTTGAAACGAATACTGCCGGAATCTTCCTCGCAGGCGCATGCCAGGCGCCGAAAGATATACCTGAAACGGTAGCACAGGCTTCGGGTGCCGGCAGCAAGGTTGCAGCGCTTTTTTCTCAGAGCGAACTTACAAGAGAACCCGTGGTTGCTGTTGTTAACCGCACTGCTCCGCCTGTTTTTTCAACCTGCGTCGGATGTTTCTTGTGCCAGCCGGCGTGTCCGTATCAGGCAATTGAAAAAGAAGAAATTAAAACCAGGGACGGAAAACTCATCAAAGTCGTGGCAAAAATAAATGAAGGCTTGTGTCAGGGCTGCGGCACATGTGTTGCGCTCTGCCGTTCAAAATCGATTGATCTTCAGGGATTTACGAACGAACAAATGTACGCACAGATTATGGCTTCATGAACAGGAGATAATATAATGTCAGAGTTCGAACCCAAAATTCTCGCATTCGTATGCAACTGGTGCACGTATGCAGGAGCCGACCTGACCGGCACCAGCCGCATCATGTACGAGCCGAATGTGAGGATTATCAGAACGACATGTTCAGGAAGAATCGATTTTATGATGATTCTGAAAGCATTTGCAAAGGGAGCTGACGGCGTTATCGTTTCAGGATGCCATCCGAATGACTGTCATTACACTGCGGGAAATTTTCACGCACGGCGGCGCTGGATCGTATTCAGGTCGCTCCTTGATTTTCTCGGATTCGAC
>LJUD01000057.1 GCA_001304035.1 bacterium SM23_31
GTTTATTTGGATACGGTTATCATTCCGGGAGATAAGTTTATTGATGTGGCACGCGAATACCTTGAAAAAAATGTTATCGTTAAAAACGGCAGTAAAGTTATCGAATTCCTCCGTGTCCCACACTCGATTGCGGCGGCAAAACGGGATTTATCAATCAAGGTCAATCCGACCAAAATAGGCAGGCTTAAAGGAAAATTCCCTCTTTATGTCGGCATTTACAACGGGGATAAATTGTATCAATCCGTACCGGTGCAAGCTAACGTACGGACGTTTGAATCCATTGTCGTTGCATCAAGAATGCTCCCAAGAGGCACGGTAATCACTGCAGATGACCTGAAAATTATCAATGATGAAACAACTAAATATAATGATGATCTCGTCACGGATAAAGCAGATTTAGTCGGTAAGGAAACAACGATTCCGGTAACTGCCGATAATCCTGTGCGGCTGGATAATGTAGCTTCGCTAACGGTCATCAAAAGAGGGGATACCGTTGATATCGAGGTCATCAGAGGCGGAGTTTCTATATTATGTAAAGGAGTGGCAAATAGAGACGGGCGTATTGGTGACATTATCACGGTCACCAGAGTAAACACACAGATCCCGCTGCAGGCGCTCGTGGTGAACAGCACAAAAGTTACGATAAAATAATCTTTTACCTTTTTAGAAAGGGATTATATGAAATACCGCATAATTGAATTGTCAGTGTTAATTATTGCTGTTATTTCTGTCTATGCAGGTTTAAGCTATGCACGGCAGGCAGCCGGCGGACAGACTATCCAAAAAGGCGGTCTGGTAGCCGATGTTCGCGCTAAAAAAATCGGCGATATTGTCACGATCCTGATTAATGAAAATGCGCGGGCATCAAATAATAATGCCACGCAGACAAACAAACAAAACCAACTTGAGGCGACGGGTGATTTTGGTAACAGCTTTTTGAATAACCTTTCGGGCGGCGTTTCCGCCCAGACGCAGAATCAATACCGGGGAAGCGGTCAGGTATCTACCAGCGGTACTTTTACAATGCAGATAACTGCCTCGATTATCAAAGTCAAAGAAGACGGCAATTTCATTATTCGCGGCAGCAGGGAAGTAGAAACCAACGGAGAAAAGGTTGTTACGGTGGTTGAGGGTGTAATACGTCCGGGGGATATTTCCCGGGATAATACCATCAGCTCATCCAAGATAGCCGATGCGCGCATTTTTCATCAGGGCACGGGCGTCTCAACGCAGGCGCACCGCCCGGGGCTCTTTACCAGAATTCTTAACTGGATTTTTTAAATTGCATGATAAGTTGGTTAATAAGTAAGTTCCATAAATTGTCTGAACCGCCCCGAGTACCCGGGAGCTGCGGTTCAGGCGTGTTTTCCGGTTTTTCAGGATTACATAGAGTTTTAAGAATTAATGAAAACTTCTTTGCCTTTTTTTAATAATAATAGGATAATATTACAGGGATAAACTGATTTTTATTATTTAACCGGATAAGGTAGTTTTGATAACCTGAGGTATTTTATAACAGGTGGTTATTACCGGGTAATTGTAAAGGAAAAAATATATGAAGATTACAATAAAATCCGGAATAATATATCGCACGGTTATTGTTGCTGTGTTTTTATTATTCCTTGTATTACCGGATTCTTCTCCATGCCAGATACGAATCAAGGATGTTGCCAGGATAAAAGGATTGGAAAGTCGCATAGTAACAGGGCAGGGTATTGTTGTTGGATTAAGAGGCACCGGAGATGGAACACAGGTTTCTTTTACACCACAGGAAATTTCAAATTTTCTGAGAAATTATGGTGTGAATACTGATCCGAGGGAATTTCGGACACGAAACGCAGCAACGGTAGGAGTAACCGCTGTTATTCCCCCCTTTGCTAAACGGGGAAGCACTATTGATGTAACCGTTGCATCTATAGGGGACGCCCGGAGTCTTGAAGGAGGTGTTTTATTTTATACACCGCTTAATGACGAGATGAATAACCAGGTTCTTGCAATTGCACAAGGTCCGGTTTCGATTGGCGGGCTGAACGTACGCGGTGCAGGTCGTGAGAATTATCCCGCTACCGGTAATGTAATAAACGGTGGTACTATTTTGCAGGATATTGAAACGAGCTTTACTTCTGACGTGGGAACATCGGGTGAAGGTGTTACTGAGGGTGTTACGTGGATTCTGAATCAGCCGGATTTCACCACGGCGGCACGCATTGCGCAGGCGATAAATGATGAATTTGGTGATGACGCCGCCGAAGCCGTTGATCCTGCAACGATAAATGTTAAAATTGTCGGCAAAGCCGGACAAAATGAAGCCAATGTAAATTATGTTAATTTTATTGCAGCAGTTGAACAATTAACCGTCGAGACAGACATGCCGGCGGTAGTAGTTATAAATGAACGGACGGGCACAGTCGTTGCCGGTAACGACGTTAAACTCTCCCCGGTGCTCATATCGCACGGGGATTTGACAATTCAGATACGCCCACCGGTAGGTGCACCCGCACAGCCGCCGGGACAGGCAGCACAGACGGGCAGTGTAGCCTATATAGATAAAAGTGCCGGGAGTTCCGTTGCCGATTTAGCCGCTGCGCTTAATGCTATAAATGTAACGCCGAGAGATTTAATCGGTATTTTTCAAGCTCTTAAAACCAATGGCTCATTAAAAGCAACGCTGAAGATCATGTAAAGGACGATAACTGTAGTTAATTCAAAATTCAAAATGTAAAGTGCAAAAATGATCCCGCTTAGCGGGATGATTTTTTATGATAGCAAGACCTTTATAAATTTCAATATCCATAATATTATTAATGCTTAACATCCGGATAATTGTAGAGACGCATGGCGATGCGTCTCTTTTTAAACCTGATACACTGTTTAGGGAATGCAAAGATGTTAAATAGTGCGAAAGTGCCGCTTAGCGGGATAATGTGCATAATTTCATCCCCGTTTATCCTTGATTATGACAATTTATATATATTTCCCATTGAGTAAGCTATTTCTTTCCCGGGGGGAAAACTTCGCATCGGGATTGATTGCAGGTACGCATTATTCGTATGAACCATAAAGGAAAAGTTAATGAACGTCATAGATGCCGCGGGGCAATACATTGATCAGGCTAATATTCGCGCCGATTTGGAATTACATAAATCGACGTACCAGCAGATAGAAGGAACGCTTGAAAATCTTAAGGGCATTAAAGGCAAGGATGGTATTTCAAAAGCGGCTAAAGGTTTTGAGTCGCTTTTTATTTACAGAATGCTGCAGGAGATGAGAAAAACCGTCCCGAAAGACTCGCTGTTAGGTAATAGTTTCGGGATAGATGTATTTATGTCGATGTTTGATGAGAAAATTGCCGACCGGATTGCAGAAAGCGGAAAATTTAGCCTCAGCGATATGTTGATACCGTATCTTGAAAAGAAATACGAATCCGGAAAAGAAGCAGACACGGATAATTCCATAAATGAAAAGCCCGTAAGTGAATCCCTGGTTGAAGAGTCGAAAATAATAAGCCGCTCCTCTCTCAGTGAGAATGTAAACAGGTTTCTGTCCGTCGTTAATGAAGCCGCATCGGAATTTAAATTGGACCCCGACCTTCTTAAAGCGGTTATTGCGCAGGAAAGCGGTGGTAAACCGAACGCAGTATCCAGGAACGGTGCAAAGGGCTTGATGCAGCTTATGGACAGCACCGCAGCCGGTTTAGATGTGAAAAATATATTTGATCCGAGAGATAATATCTTTGCCGGCGCACGTTATCTGAAAGAATTGCTTATTGTGTACAACGGCGATTTAAAGCTGGCTCTGGCTGCATATAACGCCGGTCCGGGCGCTGTCAAGTTGTATAACGGAATACCCCCATATTCGGAAACCCGCAATTTTATTCAAAAAGTGATTGAACTCCAAAAACAATTCAGAAGTGGCGACCAGATTTAAAGCTTATTATTGAAAAAGTCGATATTATTAGTAAGTAACCAAAAATATTTTACGGTCAATTTTTACTATTCATTAACCTGGTATTGTATATGGAATCACTGGAAAAACATGTTAGTGCCTTATCGGTTATCATAGAAAAAGAGTACAAGCTGTACAAGCGTGTGTATGAGCTGGTTAAGCAGGAGCAAAATACCCTCGTGAATGCAGATATCGATGCCCTGGAAGAAAATTTGCATGAGCAGCAGGAAGTGATACATACCATTGATAAACTCGAAGTAAGGCGTTTACGGGAAATAGAGGCTATCGGTATTTATCTTGCAGTCGAGCCGGAAAAACTCAAAATATCAATTATAGCACAGAGTATAAACGGTGAACTATCCCGAAACCTTGTCGAGCTGGAGAGAAAATTTAAATCGGTTCTCCAGGAAATTTTAAAAATCAATCAGAGCAATAAATTCCTGATAAACCGTTCATTACAGTTTATTGATAAAAATATCCAGGTATTTTTCGGCACGGTGGAAAATAAAGGTCTGTACAGCGCTGAAAATTCGGCAGCGAAAGCGCATCCTAAAATAAATTATTTGGTTGACAGAAAAGCTTAGAAAACTTATGCAGGTAAATACATGGGTGGATTTGGCATAAGAGCAGCGTTTGACATCGGGCGTAAATCGCTTCGGGCACAACTTGCCGGGCTCAATGTTACCGGTAATAATATTGCGAATGTCAATACCAAAGGTTACAGCAGGCAGGAAGTAACATTAGCATCCGACTTTCCGATGAAAACACCGGACGGTGTATTCGGAACGGGTGTCAAGTTAGAAGGTGTCCGCCGTATACGTGATAAACTCGTTGACCGCCAGCTGAGAAATGAGATACATACGAAGAGTAAAAACGAGGCGCTGGAGCGCGTTTTAAACCAGATTGAAACGACATTTAACGAGCCGTCGGAAACGGGACTCCGGGTGCTAATATCTCAATTTTTCGATAATTTTTATAATCTTGCAAACGACCCTGAAAATTCAACCACCCGTTTTAATTTAAGAGAATCCTCAAAAGTCCTTATCGAAGCTTTTCACCGTATTGACGACCAATTACAGGTGCTGAGCGACGACATCGATTTTGAACTCCGCAGGTCTGTTGAAAGACTTAATTCGCTGGCTGCGCAAGTAGCGGAATTAAACACGGAGATTGTTTCTTTTGAAGGGGCCTCAAAGGGCACTGCAAATGATTTACGCGACAAGCGTGACATAGCAATTGACGAAATCTCCGAGTTTATAGATATTTTCCCGCTGGAGAAACCAAACGGCATGGTTGATGTCGCAGCTCAGGCGCAAACGTTAGTAACTTCAAATTTCCCTGTTAGTCTTGAAGTTACGACCCGAAGCGAAAACGGTAACCTTATATCCGAAGTTATTGTTACGGAAACCGGCAATGTTTTTGAAGCAAATAACGGGAAAATATTTGCGCTGGTTCAAGCCAGAAATGAAATAATTCCGCATTTCCGTGAACGGCTAAATATACTGGCGAATGAACTCATTACAAAAGTTAACAGCATACACCGCACAGGTGTCGGTCTGCAAGGGACCGCGATGGAAATACCCAAGGACAATGATTTCTTTACCGGCAATAATGCGGGGAATATAGATTTATCTCAGGCGATAAAGGACGATGTTAATGCCATTGCGGCAGCGAGCAGGGTGGATACGATTCTTCCAAACGGAGAGGTAATAACTTCCGGCGCACCCGGTGATAATAAAATTGCGCTGGAAATCGCCAACTTGAAACAGGAACGCGTACTAAGTAACGGTACTGAATCGCTTTTAGACTTTTTTAATGCAATTATAGGTGAAGTCGGAATTGCGGCAAAGGAAGCGCAGGATAATGTTCGGAATGAAGAGCAAATTATAACGCAATTTCAGAATATCAGAGACTCGACTTCAGGAGTAAGTCTCGATGAAGAATTTGTGAATCTTATTAAATTTCAACGCGGATTTCAGACCGGCGCACGCCTGATAACTACTATCGATGATATGTTTGAAACGTTAATTAACATGTAACGGGACAAAAATTATTATGAGGATTACGGACAGTTTTCGTTTCCGGGTGGTTACGGAAAATCTCAACAGAAGCCGTGAGCGGCTCACAGACCTTCAGGAGCAGTTAGCCTCCGGAAAACGTATTAACAGACCGTCTGATGACCCTGAAGCATCTTCAAATGCAATGAAACTCAGGTCGATACTGGAGACCAACTTTCAGTTTCAGGAAAATATTCAAGACGGTATCACGCAGCTAACGGCGCAGGAAGAAGCGCTCAACCAGGTGTACGAGATTCTTGCACAAGTAAAAGAAATTACTCTTGAAGGCGCTTCAGATTCTGTTACAATCAAGTCAAGTCTTGCCCAACAGCTCGAATTAATTCTGGATAATATTCTCGAAATTGCAAACACAAAATTTAACGGCAAATATATATTTGGCGGTACCGAAACCTTGAATAAGCCCTTTGCGTTGAATGAAAACGTTATAAAATTTGATGTAGACGAACCTGTTGTCGATTACCGCGGAAATCTTGGTAAATGGAATAGACAGATAAATGAAAATACAACCGTCGAAGTTAATTTAAACGGCAAAGAAGTGTTTGACCAGGCGGCAGGAGACGGCGTTAATATTTTTCAAATGATATATGATATAAAAAGGCTCATGGAGCAGGAAGATACGAAAGGGGTAAACGCTAAAATCGAGGATGTAGACAAAGGAATAGAACAGATATTAAAATCATTTCTGAAAGTCGGTACGAGAAAACAGTTGGTATTGTTCAATGATGACCGTTTCATGACGCAGAATATTCAGGTCAGGGCTTCGATGTCCAACCTGGAAGATACCGACTTCGGTGAGGCTTTTATTGCTTTTAAAGCAGAGGAGAATGCTCTCAATTCAGCACTGAGTGCCGGCGCCAGGGTTATCTCTCCGAGTTTGATCGACTTCCTCGGTCCCGTATAGCGGCAGAATATCCCTGAACTCCGGGACTATTTCATTATTAGTACTGTCAATTTTAAAAAATATTTTTTGTTGCTATAATATAATTTTTTAAATACATTTGTTCTATGGATAAAAAAATAACGGTTAAAAACCTCCAGTTAGGTACGTTAACTATCGACTCCGATAAAATTTCCACCTTTCCGGAGGGATTGATCGGATTCGAAGAGTTAACTCGATTTGCTATTATTGATCTGGAAGAATACGAACCGTTTCAGTGGCTATTAAGCATTGATGATCCTGATATAACCTTCCCTATAATTAGCCCGATACTTGTTATCGATGATTATAATCCGGAGATTTCGCGGGCGGAAGCGTATAATCTGGGCGAATTTGAGGACGAAGACCTTCTGATGTATGCAATTGTAACCATTCGCCCGGAAATGAGATTGGTTACTGCTAATTTAAAGGGACCTGTCATTATTAACCATAAACAACGGCTGGGACAGCAAATCGTCCTTACCGATGATCGATATTCAACGAACCATGAGTTCATGAAAGGCTAAGCATCCGGGACACAAATCATGTTAGTCTTGACTCGAAAAGTAGGTGAAAGCATAAATATCGGTAACGATATCAAAATTACTATTGTAAGTATGGAAGGTGGTCAGATACGTCTCGGCATCGAAGCCCCTAAGGATGTCATCATTCACCGCACGGAAATTTATAATAAAATTATGGAAGAAAACCGCAAAGCGGCAAAAACCTCGACACTCGACCTCAAAGCAATAGCGCTCGACTGGAAAAAAAGAAAACAATCCTGATAAAATAATTATACATCAGCAAAAACTCCATAACTTATTTCTCAGCCAAAGGCTGATCCGCTTCTGGCGGAAAAGAACAATTTGTATAATTTTATCGCAAATATTTCACTTTTTCATATTATCTAAGAGTATTTTTATATCTTTTTCGAATACTTCTTCAGCACGGTACCCAATATATTTATTCATTATTATTCCTTTTTCATCAATAAGAAATGTAGTAGGAATCCCTCTTATAGGACCAAAAATTTTCATTACCTCATTTGAATCCCCAATAACTATAGGATAATTTATTTTAAATTCTTCTGCAAATGGTTTTACAACCTTTTTACCCGATTGGTCGGTTGCTATTCCGACTATTTCAAGACCCTTATCTTTATATTTTTTATACAAATTTATAAACCCGGGTATTTCTATTCGGCATGGTGGACACCAGGTTGCCCATATATCTACAAGGACGACCTTTCCTCTAAAATCCGACAAGCGTACTGGTTTATCGTTCAAATCATTAAAAACAAAATCTAATCCTTTATCATCATTATTATTACTATTTCCCGATATTAAATAAATCAATATGACTAAAAATACAGGAAGTAATATTATAACCGAAATACGAAATTTTCTTGATAAATTGACCATAAATTCTCCTATCCGATAGATTGCAGGAATGGAAACCATTTTATTAAATATCCTGAAATAATACTAAAATAATTAAACATAATCATAACTCCAATAATAACAAGAAATAATCCGCTTATAATTTCTATAATTTTATAATATCTTTTTATTTTTGAAAATAAATTTAGAAAGGTATTAACAGCAATTCCGGTAATAAAAAATGGTATTCCCAAGCCTAAAGAATACGCTGATAGCAGCAAGACTCCATCACTAACGGTTTTTTTTGTGGCAGCTAAAGTAAGAATACTTGCTAAAATTGGACCTATACATGGTGTCCAGCCAAATGCAAAAGCAAGCCCAGCAACAAAAATCCCCAGAAGTCCGAGTTTACTTGAGTGAATATTAAACCGTTTTTCATAGTTCAGATATTTGATCCGAAAAATTCCTGAAAAATGAAGACCAAGAAGAATAATCATCCCTCCTGCAATTTTCGATAAAATTGATAATTTTGCTATTAAAAAGCTCCCAATGATGGTTGCCGAAGCACCCATTAAAATAAAAACAGCAGAAAAACCAAGAACAAACAATGCCGAGTTAACCATTATGTTTTTTATATTTTTTAATCTACTATCTTTATCTTTAAGCACATCAATTGAAACACCTGAAATAAATGAAATATACGCTGGAATTAATGGTAAAACACAGGGGGAAATGAATGATATAAATCCTGCACTAAACGCAACAAATATTGAAATATCAGTCATTTAAAAAATTTTATTCTAATAATTTAAATATTTTTAAATGATAACAATTGATTTTCACCTGGAGTTCCATGTTAGTTAGTCGTCCCTGAAAAAAGCGGTTTTCAGACTGTAAAGTACTGTAGTTGGTTTTTAGCATTAATTGTTCTTTTTAGACAAAACCTGATCGTTAGAAGAGAATATTTTTAGTGGATTTCGCCTGTATAAATTACCGGAATTTTGGGATCAATAAGGACTTTTCCGGTAATTTAAGCATTATATAAGAATAAAATTATTTCCTAATACAATAAAAAAAAAGACAATCTGGAACTAATTCTATTTACTTTATTTGGATTCTTCTTTTTGTTCCCCTATTACCCAAAGATATATAGTATAGTAATGATAATCTTCAGTTTTGTCGTGTATGATTTTTTTTGACTTCCAGCCGGGCATATTGAAATCGTGTGAAACAACTCTTGAGCCGGGTTTTAGATATTTTTCCAAATTTGGCTTGAGGAGAGCATTTGAACTTTCGAGAAGATACAGGGTAACAACCGTAGCAGGGGATACATCGACTTCCATTGCATCCTGAAGGATTATTGTTACTTTGTCTTCCAATCCTTTTTCTTTAACTTTAGCCCTTGCTTCTTGAACTCTTTCAGGATCGTAATCGACACCTACACCTGTTGCGCCATATTTTTCTGCAGCCATAATGACAATCCTTCCGTCTCCGCAGCCAAGATCATAAACTGTGTCTTTTTCGCTTACTCGAGCAAGTTCGAGCATTTTTTCAACTACTTCATACGGTGTTGGAACATAAGGAGCCAGACTTTTACCGGGGACTTTTTCCTGGATATATTGGAATTCTTCTTTTTGTTCCCCCATTACCCAAAGATATATAGTATAGTAATGATAATCTTCAGTTTTGTCGTGTATGGTTTTTTTTGCCTTCCAGCCGGGCATATCGAAATCGTGTGAAACAACTCTTGAGCCGGATTTTAGATATTTTTCCAAATTTGGCTTGAGGAGAGCATTTGAACTTTCGAGAAGATACAGGGTAACAACCGTAGCAGGGGATACATCTACTTCCATTGCATCCTGAAGGATTATCGTTACTTTGTCTTCCAATCCTTTTTCTTTAACTTTAGCTGTTGCTTCTTTAACTCTTTCAGGATTGTAATCGACACCTACACCTGTTGCGCCATATTTTTCTGCAGCCATAATGACAATTCTTCCGTCTCCGCAGCCAAGATCATAAACTGTGTCTTTTTCGCTTACTTGAGCAAGTTCGAGCATTTTTTCAACTACTTCATACGGTGTTGGAACATAGGGAGCCAGACTTTTGCCGCGGATTTTGTCCTGTGCAAAGAGGACTGAACTAAAAGAGATTAAAAAGAAAATTATAATAAAAACGATCACTACGACTTGAATTGCTTCGGTTTTTTTTGATAACTTCATATTTTTCTCCTTGTTTGTTTCTTCGAGTTTATTGTATACCCACTTTTTTAATGAACTTAAACGCACTTTTTAATATATTGTCTTATCGTTCTTTCTTCTCTAAATAAAAATAAACAAATATCCCAATAATGCTCTTTAAAACACCATTATACGTATACAGATACAATTTTAATAAATAAAATATTCAAAGAACAATATGGGAGTATTTAAAAATAAAGCCCCAAATTTTATATATAATTTAAAATATTTCTTTTTCATACAGTTCCAAGTTTATGATATTTTAGGATGCAGTTACTAACAGTTAATGACGATTTGATAAATTCTTAAATTTTTGACGCAGCTTTGTTGCCGGGTCTTGCAATATTACTTTTTCCTGCAGAGGCGGATTTTCAGGCAAAGTCCTGATCCCCAAATTTTTTTCACTTTCGTTATCATAATATTTAAGCGTTTGTAATTTGCCGAGTCTCCGTTTTACTGCAGCGCCGGGACTATAGTACTTGACGCGGAGAAAAATATCATACTCTTGCAAGTTTTGTGTCACATCATAAATGTAATAAATTTCAGGAATACTATGGAATTTACTTTTTTCTCGTCAATATATTAATTATATTACATTCGTTATTACTTTCCTTATTGTTATTGTTTATTATAAAAGTTATCTGTTGAAATGTTTACGATAAAGTTGGACAAATTGTTCTTTGAAATAAGTTATGGTTAATATTTATCTCCGGTTCGGTTAATGGTAGTGATTTTTGCTTGATT
>LJUD01000058.1 GCA_001304035.1 bacterium SM23_31
AATACTTGCAACCACAGTTGCGTCAGTTGTTGCCGTGTACCTCGGATATAGCTGGAAAGAGGTACAGGATAGTCTGGTTAAGGGCATTATTCTTGCGCTGCAGGCATGCCTTATCCTGATGGTTATCGGCTGTTTAATAGGCACCTGGATACAAAGCGGGATTGTGCCAAGCATGATATATTACGGCTTAAAGTTGATTTCTCCGTCGATTTTTCTTGTAACGACGTGCGTAATTTGCAGTGTGGTATCAATATCCACGGGAAGTTCATGGTCTACTGCCGGGACAGTCGGAGTTGCCCTGGTGGCTGGTGCAATAATTTCCGGAGCATATTTCGGCGATAAAATGTCACCGCTGTCGGATACAACCAATCTTGCACCGGCAACGGCGGGAACAGACCTTTTTACGCACGTCAGGCACATGGCTTACACCGGCGTTCCAAGCCTCATTCTCGCACTGATACTTTTTACAATTGTAGGTTTTAAATATGGCGGAGGCACAGTGGACGCTTCGGGTGTGTCACGGATGCTTTCCACTCTGGATTCAAACTTTACAATATCTCCCTGGCTTTTGTTCCCCCCGTTATTAGTTATTTTAATGGTTATACTTAAAATTCCTGCAATCCCGGCGTTGTTGGGCGGCACAATTCTTGGAGGCATTGTTGCCGCTATCTTTCAGGGAAATTCGTTGGGAGAAATAATAATTGTTTCTTTTAACGGATTTGAGTCAAATACCGGAGTGGCAAGTGTGGATGATCTCCTGTCTCGCGGCGGGCTGTTGTCGATGATGTCCACAATAGCGCTTATATTCTGCGCTCTTGCCTTTGGTGGAGTTATGGAAGGGAGCAAAATGCTCGAAACCATAGCTTCCTCAATACTTAAGCTGGCGCGTTCTGTCGGTTCTCTGGTAACCGCAACCGTAGTAACCTGCATCGGAATGAATATTATTGCGCCGGACCAATTTCTTTCTATTGTGATTCCCGGAAGAATGTATCGAAATGCTTTTCTGAAACAAAATCTGCACCCAAAAAATCTTTCCCGTCTTTTAGAAGGTGCGGGCACATTGAGTTCGCCGCTGGTACCGTGGAATACCTGCGGAGCATTTATGAGCAGTGTTCTGGGCGTGTCTGCCGGTGTCTATTTCCCTTTCTGTTTTTTCAATTTGATTAATCCTCTTGTGTGTATTGCATACGGATATGGAAATATTACGATGTATAGAATGACGCCGGAGGAGGCGGAAGCACAGGCAGCCGCGGATAAAATCGACGGCAGGTAATTCGTATTTATGAATTTTTTAAAATAATATATAAGACAATGTATTATAAAAACTTACTGTTTTTAATCATTAGGTTGTGACGTAATCTCTTTTCTTATATAGCGTTTTAAGAAAAATATTTAATTTTGTCTGATGATTCTTATGTAAAAATGAGTATCCTTTTTAAAAAAAGAGTTCACATTCTACAATATCAAAAACAAAGATTGAGTCGAACCGTCGGCGCCGCGGGAATTGTAAGCCTTGCATCTTATATAATGGTACTGATTTTTTCCCCGGGAAGACCTTTACCGTATTCGGACACAATGACCAACGCTGCTCAAATAATGGAGAAAGCAGTTACAATTACGGGGAGCTATTGCGATACGTCCGGTATTAAGATAGACGGTACCATAGATCCGAATCATACAGGTCTGATAGGTCCCGAATATTCGGAATTAATGACGACTGTCGGGCATCTCGAAGCGAAAAGAACAACAACCATACCGGATATTGCCGGTCTTATTGTACATCTTCTTGACCGTGCCGGTGTTAATGCAGGAGATACTGTCGCAATCGGCTGTTCTGCTTCGTTTCCCGCATTGATGGTTGCGTCGCTTGCGGCGGCTCAGGCTGTGGATGTATATCCTGTTATAATCATTTCGCTGGGTGCATCTTCCTATGGGGCTACTAATACAGAATTTAATATGCTGGATATTTATAACCTGTTACTTAATGAAAAAGTCTTCAACGTTCAACCGGCTGCGGTGTCACTCGGCGGGAAAAAAGATACAGGACAAGACTTTGAATCCGGTGTTAAAGAGCGGTTGATGCAACAAATTCAATTAAGCGGAATCCCCTTTATTTATGAATCCGATCTCCGAAAGAATGTATCAATGCGGATGAAAATATATGAGGGTAATTCATCCGGGAGCAGGATTTCCGCTTTTATTAATATTGGAGGCAGTTATGCAAATTTTGGAACAAGCCAGCTTGCGCTTACATTGAAACCCGGTTTGAATAAGAAGATACCTATTCCTTCAAAAGAAGAACGGGGCGTGCTTTACGAGATGGCTGCACGGGATGTACCGGTCATTCACCTCCTTTATATAAAAGGGCTGGCATTGGAATACGGTCTCCCCTGGGATCCGGTTCCTTTACCGAAACCCGCAGAGACAAAATTACATGATACGAAGTCATATAATACTATTCAATTCTGGATAATATCCATTATTTATTTTATGGCGTTATTTATACTGGTTTCTCGGAAGGAAAAGATGTTTTACCAATGTATATAGAGATTATCACATTATCCTCTGAAATATTCTGTAAAAGAAATTTTTGTTTATTTTTATTTCATCCTCAAAAATGGAGTAATTCAAAGCAACAAAAAAATAAAATACTTGATTATATTGTTTTAATAGATTATTTTTCTGTGTACTGAAATATAAACATATCTTAACCGTGATTGATTTGATATAAGCGCATTGAAGCGGCGTAAGATAAACTTAAAACGATTGCCGAAAAAGTGGTACAAAAATATCGTGTGCTGTAGGTTAAAGCTAAGGAAGGTTTAATTTAGTATTGGATTGAATCTCATGCAGAATATGATGAGCTTGAAAAATAATCGTTTAACTTACATATACACTGAGCCTTCTTTTAGGCATTATCTGTTTTGTAGTCCGTGCTCTCGATAAAAAACTTAGCAAAATCAAAATCCCTGCCTACAACTAAATAGCCCGTAGTGCTATGTATTAATCAATTAAATGCTAAAATAATTTTGAAACAGGAGAGATTGATACAATGAAAAAGAAATGTTTTATTGTGCTGATCTGCTTATTATTCAGCCCGATATTAGCCGTCGCTCAAGATGAAGGCTGTACGAATTTGTTAGTAACAAAGGGAGCCTCGACGACTGGTTCGGTAATGATTTGCTATACCTGTGATGCCGGGTTCGTATCCCATTTACAGTATATTCCGGCTGCGGACCATGAACCGGGATCTTTTGTTGAGTTTGAAGACATAAGAACTCAGATAAAGGTTAAACAGATACCTCACACGTATGCAGTCATAGCTTCAAATGGCATCGGTCATATAAATGAACATCAGTTGGCTATCGGTGAGACTACTTTCGGCGGACGGAGTGAATTGCGCGGAAGAGAAGGCCTGCATTACTCCACCTTAATGACCTTAGCGCTCCAGAGAACAAAAACCGCACGTGAAGCGATCAAAGTGATTACTGATCTGGCAAATGAATACGGCTATAGTGCAAGCGGCGAATCAATTTCCATCGGCGATGCTGAAGAAGCATGGATACTTGAATTAATCGGTAAAGGACCGGACACCAAGGGAATTGTATGGGCGGCGGTAAAAATCCCGGACGGGCACGTTTCCTGTCACGCAAATCAATCCCGTATCGGCGAGTTCCCATTAGATGAGCCGGAAAACTGCATGTATGCAAAGGATGTTATTTCGTTCGCAATAGAAAAGGGGTATTATGATCCCAACTCAGGAAAACCGTTTAATTTCAGTGATACATATCATCCTGCATCTGATCGCACCAAAATGGGCTGTGCTATGCGGGTCTGGAGTATGCTCCGGCGTGCGACGCCGTCGCTTATTCTTTCACCCGATTATCATCGAGGTGTTGAAGGAGCTGAACGCTATCCTTTAACGGTAAAGCCTGACAAAAATTTGTCAACAACAGATGTTTTTGCTTTGCTGCGTGATCACTATGAAGGAACAGAATTCGACATGACTAAAGGAGAGAACGCCGGAGCTTTTGACAGTCCGTACCAAAAACGTTCTGAACGTTCAATTTCCATAAGAGGGACGGTATTTTCAATTGTTACGCAGTCACGGGCATCTCTGCCTGATCCAATCGGCGGTGTTCTGTGGTATTCCCCGGATGACACGTATTTTGCGTGTTATACACCTCTGTATTGTGGAATAAATGCAATTCCGGAAATCTATACTGTAGGCGATAGAAATAAATTTTCATGGGATTCAGCATGGTGGGTATTCAATTTTGTTGCTAATTTTGCTAACCTCAAATATTCGAGCATGGTAAAAGATATTCAGGTTGAGCAAAAAGCTATTGAAGAAAACTACATCACCCTGCAGCCGACTATTGAAAAAACAGCCACCGAGCTTTTAAAAATTAATCCGGAGTTAATGACTCATTTTTTAACTAATTATTCGGTTTCAAGCAGTGAGCAATTAGTTAACCGTTGGCGAAAACTGGCTGAGATGCTCATCACAAAGTACATCGACAGATGATTACCGATGTAGTTCGAATGCTCAATAAAATAAAGCAAAATAATAATTTAAAAATGTAATTTGTGTATCAGAATATTAAATATAAAGATAAACTATAACATAGTAAGGAGTGAATCATGAAAGGATTATCTAAATTAATGGTTGTAGCTGTCATTTTTCCCTTTCTATTTCTGTTATTATTTTCATCAGTATTAGCTCAGGAAAAGGCTGCTGCAGATATAAAAGCTGAACTGCCTGTACTGCTTACATCCTGCGGTCAAAGCCCAGGTCCCATACAGTTAAAAGCTATAATGACTGTTAAAAGATATAATGTAAATATTGTTCCGGTTTTAAGTTTGTTTGCCACTGCTGATACACTTATAGCTTTAAAAAATGCAGGGAATCCGGTTAAGACAATTATTATCGTAACCGGTGCAAGCCTCAAAGGCATGGGAGCGGCGGGTATTTCAATTAAAGATGAATTGGAAAGGACAGAAAAACTTATCGCAGAAGCAAACAAGCAGGGGATATTGGTTATCGGCGCTCATATCGAGGGTCTGGACAGGCGTATTATGGGTGCCGCAGAGGGAGATAATTCAGACGAACTTTCGATTGACGCCGTTTGCCCCAAATCCGGTCTTCTTCTTGTTCGCAAAGACGGAAATCCGGACGGCAGATTTACTACGATATCAAAAAACAAAGAAATTCCCATGATTGAATTTGAAAAGAATGCCGATTTAACGGATATACTTAATAATCTTTTTAAGAAAAAATAGGATGCTGTCAGATGAGCATGTTTACTTATGCCGGGATAATTCTCGGCGTTATGGTGTCAATATATATTATTGCAAAGATATTCAAGCTTTCTACTGAGTTGTCGATGCTTGCGGCTGCCATTGCCGGAGGGCTGGCAGGAGGATTCCGGATTCCTGCACGGCATATTGCAGAAGGAGCAATGACATACCTCGATATCAATCTTATTTTTATTACCGCAACGCTTTTTATGAATATCTTAAAGGAATCCGGCGGTGTTGCTTTTGTTGTCCGGCGTATTCTTAAGCGGTTTCATAGGAGCAGAACACTGCTTTTTATACTGCTTACATTACTCCTGCTCATACCCGGGGCGTTGACGGGTGCGGGAAGCGTGACGGTTCTAATAACCGGCGGTATGGTTGCCGTTGTTTTGAACTATATGGGTATTTCAAAAGTCAGGACTACTGCAATTGTGTTTATTATAGCCGGTCTGAGTGCTGCGGCTCCGCCGGTAAGCTTATGGGCAATGATGACGGCGGCAGGAGTAAATATGCCTTATGTCGGTTTCTTTTATCCGTTATTGATTCCCTGCGTCATCGCCGCTCTATTGACAATTTTTATTCTCGGGTGGAAAGGTACGGGAACCGATATCGAAAAAGCTTTTGAGGAACTTCCCGAACCGCCTGAAAAAATGAACTGGCTCAGGGTGATTCTTCCTTTTATTATTTTCCTCGGGCTCGTATTTATTGGAAGGCAGTGGCCTCATTCGACACCTGTGATCGGGCTTCCGCTGATGTTCCTCTGTGCCGCAGTAACGTCATTTATATTGTCACCCGTTAAAGTAAATTTCTTTAAAATATCCGGAGATACGGTCGAGCAGCTTCTTCCCCTTATCGGAACGCTGACCTGTGCCGGGATTCTCGTACAGATCATGACATTGACGGGTGTACGGGGGCTTCTGGCTGTGAGCACTGTTACTCTGCCGGTTATTGTAGTGTATGCCAGTCTTTTCTTTGTTTTGCCGGTGTCGGAAGCGGTCTTAATGTGGGGCGCTGCGCCGGTTATCGGTGTGCCGCTGGTTTTACTGTTTAATACCATAGGATTGAATCCGATTGTTGCTCTTGCCGGTATGAGTGTGATCTGGCCCCTTGGAGATGCTCTGCCGCCGACGGCAATCATCGGAAGATTAACCGTAGAAATTGTCGGATATAAGGAATCTTATATAAGGTTTCTGAAAGCGTGCATAATTCCTGCAATTATAATAATGATTATAGGAACGCTGATGGTGATATACAGCAGTGAGCTGGGATTTTTAACCGGTTTGTAATATTATATTAATTCAATGACATAATAAATAGAAAGATTTAAGAAATGAACATTCTAATGAGTATTATTACAGTAATTTATTATCTATTAGTTGCTTATACGGCGGTTATATTGATATACAATTTAATCAAGACCAAAACGTGGGAGAAAGAGGCTTTGTATATCATTGTGCTGCTGCCGTTCCTTTTGCGGTTATTCAGGTTAAAATAAGGGAGATTTATGGCTGATAATAATGTTTATATTCGTAAAATCATTTTAAGTGTTCTGGGTTTTCTCCTTCTCATATTTTCAGGGATAAGCTTTTATAAACACAGGCATCTGGAAGAACACGTTGTACTTGGTGAAGGAGTAACGGAAGTAAAAAAGCTGAGCGACTATTTTGATGGAGTCAAAGGCACCATAAACGACTGCAATATCTATATTCTTGAAGGTAAAGAGCCGGGCGCGACTCTGTTTGTTATGGGCGCATCGCATCCTGAAGAACCCGCCGGCAGGCTCGCTCCCTGGATATTTGTTGAAAATGGCGTTATGGAAAAGGGCAGATTGATTGTTGTATTGAGCGCAAACAGAAGCGGCACAACCGTCACCCGGTTAGGCGGCGGTTACCCTCCCGATTATACGATCCCGACAGGATGGGGAGAACAAAAATTCAGAATGGGCGACCGGTGGGCTAATCCTCTCGACCAGTGGCCCGACCCGGAAGTGTATATCCATTATCCGAGCAGGCAGAACCTTGCCTATGTGGATATACGAAATCTGAACAGAGCCTGGCCCGGAAGACCAAACGGCACTTTGACCGAAAAAACGTGCTATGCCTTTATGGAATTGATCAGGAAAGAAAAGGTAGATATCTTTATTGACCTGCATGAAGCGGAACTGCAGTATCCCGTTATCAGCACAATAGTTGCACACGAAAAGGGGCATGAACTTGCCGCGGTTGTATCAATGGTGCTTACCGACATGGGTGAGTTCAATATGGGTATGGAATATTCTCCAAAATCTCTTCACGGATTGTCACACCGGGAGGTCGGTGATTTTTCCGATGCGATTTCGCTTCTCTTTGAAGCGCCGGAACCCTTCCTCGATGCGACAAGAGGTAAAACAACAAGAGAACAGCTCCTAACGGGGAAGGATGAGTTTATTGTCAAAGCGGGGGAACACGGGCTGCTATTTGAAAAAATAGATGAAAACGGCTGGCCCATCGATGTCCGCGTCGGAAGGCATACATCGGCAGTCCTGATGACAATGGAAATCTGGACTGAAGAACATCCCGATATGTCTCTTGTCTGCATAAATGTCCCGGGATACGCTGAGGTTATCGAGAATGGGATCGGTTATTATTTAAAAGATCCATTCAGGGCAAATCCCGAACGCGTGATTATTGAATAAGAGAATCGGTCGGTTAATTAATTTTGATGTAGAACTGCTAAAAAGCCGTATCGTATAATAAGATTAATAAGTTAGAGAGCACGGAGATGTATTATAAAATTCATTTCAACTCGGAAGACATTTAATATTTTCTCTGTGTACTCCCCGATTATTCGGGATTAACATATTGACATTACTTTTTTAAAAGGAGGAGCATTATGGGAAATGTAAATCTTAAAAAAGTCCTTTGGCCGTTAGCTTTCTTAACCGTTTTCGCATTCATTGCGGGCATGTTTTTTATGTCCGCTCAACCATCTCAATCGCCGCAAGCAGTACAGGAACAGCTTGAGTTTTCCGATGAAGATTTTATAGGCTGTACCAGTATCATGGTAGGTAAACTGGCATCTACCGACGGCTCTGTAATGACCGCTCACTCATGTGACGGTAATTACAGGACATGGTTGAGAATCGAACCCCATGCAAAGCATGAGCCGGGTACAATGACAGAGCTCAGAAGTGGTTATTTACATACTGAGTTTCCTCAGGATAGAAATCGCGTATCAAGGAAAGGAGAAATACCGCAAGTTCCGGAGACCTATGCTTTTATGAACGTAGCCTACCCCTGTATGAACGAAAAACAGCTCGGTATCGGCGAGACTACTATCGGGGGCAGAAGAGAGCTCCGTAATAACGAGGGAATGTTCATGATCGAAGAGTTGCAGCGTATCGTATTAGAGAGATGCACCACGGCAAGAGAAGCAATTCGTCTTATCGGTGAACTTGTGAAGCAGTACGGATACGGTGATAGCGGTGAATGTCTTACGTTTGTCGACCCGAAGGAGGTCTGGCATTTTGAGATTATGGGAGCCGGTCCCATTGAAATCGGAGCCGTCTGGGCGGCTGTACGCTTACCTGACGACCATGTCGGTGTCTCGGCTAATATTCCGAGAATCAGCACATTGGATGTCAATAATCCCGATTACTACATGGCCTCCGATAATGTATTCTCTCTCGCAGAGGAAATGGGCTGGTGGGATCCGAACAGCGGCGTGCCTTTTAAATTCTGGGAAGCCTACAGCGGCAGGAGACCCTATTCTACTCGTGAGTTCTATGTCCTGAGCACTATGGCTCCGTCATTGGATCTTAACATGGATATGGAAGAGCTTCCCTTCTCAGTCAAACCGGATAAAAAGGTTTCTATCAGGGATATGATGAGATATTACAGGGAAACCTATGAAGGAACGGAATTAGATATAACGAAAGACATCCTTATACCTCAGTATACAAGGCCCCGAAGAGGAGAACCACAGCCAGCCGAACAACAACCGCCTCAGATGGTAAAAAGCCCGTTAGCAGGTCCCTGGATGAGCAGCGATCTAAGAACTCTTGTAAACGCTTTCAAACCGGAAACTGTCGGGAGCGTAAGAGCGATTGCCTCATCCGGATGTTCATATTCTCAAATTATTCAATGCCGTGACTGGCTGCCCGACGAGATCGGCGGAATTGCATGGTTTTCCTTCGGGAATCCCGGTCAGAGCCCGAGAATACCTATATTCGCAGGAACCACGGAGCTTCCGGGGAGCTTTGAAATGTGCGGACAAAAAAAATACCGCACCGATGCCGCATTATGGACATTTCGATTCACAAACCGCCTGGCAAATGTCAAGTGGGGTGTCGCACGGATAGATATCGAAGGAGCCGTTCAGGATTTTGAAGAAAGGGCTTTAGAGGAACTCCCCGGTCTTGAGCAAAAAGTTCGGGAGCTCTATAAAGAAGACCCGGAAAAGTGCAAAAAATTCGTCACAAGGTATACCAATGACTTTGCCCTGGCAACAATGGCAAAATGGCGGGAACTCGGTGAAAAATTCATTACTACTCTTCTAAGGTAATTTAAAAACTCCGGTAATTAGTATCCGGTTGTAATATTATAGAAATATTGTTTACTTTAGAGCGTTAATCTTGTAGGGGCGGGTTTTTAGTGTAAGCCGTTGCTGCGTGAAATCCGCCCCCATGAGCGTAATGTTATAAGAAGTTGTTTTTTCCATTTCGGCACACCCTGATAACGGAAACTTAGAAATTTTATATTTTTTTATCTTTTTTGTAAATTTTAACTTAGATGCTGAAACAAGTCTCCTGAACTGACCACTTAAATGGCAGCATGACAGTAGTCTGTCCTGTTATTACCTTCTGCTGAGTGGGATTAGGATTTTTTTAACTTTTTTACAAAAGCTCTAATCTTTATACCAATTTGACCGCACGGTAATGAATCTTTGTATCAATCATGTTAATCGATGTCGGATTGTGAAAGTAAATTAATCATAAAGTGAAGAAATGGATATAATTTAGTGCGTGAATTTCCACACCTATAGCATATTGAATTTGAAAGGAGAAAAATGATGAGAAAACTTCTAAATGCAAAAAGTTTACTTCTTTTCGGTTTTGCAGCCATACTTACGGTCTTTTTGTTGTCTTCGATTTACACCCCGCCTGCAGCAAACGTCCAGGAAATAGAGTACGACGGGTGTACAAGTGTTATAGTTGGTAAATCGGCATCTGTCGACGGCTCAACAATGACCTCACACTCATGCGACAGCGGAACAGACCGGACGTGGATAAATATTGTCCCGTACATAAAACATGAACCTGGAGATATGTGTGAAATTTATCTCCAGCCAAAAAGGACACAAGGGCCCGATGATCCGGACAGGCTTGTTGGAGGGGAGATTCCCCAGGTACCGGAAACCTATGCATACATGAATACAGCATACCCGGTAATGAACGAGCACCAGCTCGCCATAGGAGAAACCACGTTTGGCGGGAAACGCGAACTGAGATCCAGTGAAGGATTGATCGATTGTCCGGAGCTTTACCGGCTCGCTCTTGAGCGCGCTAAAACCGCACGGGAAGCAATTAAAGTAATCGATGAATTGACAAAAAAATACGGTTATAATGATGGCGGTGAATGTTTTACCTTTGCAGACCCCAACGAGACATGGCATTTCGAGATACTTGGGCCCGGAAGAGGAAAAGTAGGCGCAGTATGGGCGGCAGTCCGTATACCTGATGACCATGTAGGCGTATCTGCAAATGCAAGCCGCATCCGGCAGATTGACATCAGCGATCCGGATAATTACATGGCGTCTGACAATGTGTTTTCTCTTGCTGAGGAAATGGACTGGTGGGACCCTAAAAGCGGCGAACCGTTTGAATTCTGCTATGCCTATGCGTCGCGCACAAGTATGGGCAGCCGCCTGCGGGAATGGCGCGCGCTCAGCCTTGTTGCGCCCTCGCTCAGACTCGATCCTAATGCAGAAAATTATCCGTT
>LJUD01000059.1 GCA_001304035.1 bacterium SM23_31
ATGTACTGCCGGTTATTCTAAATGATACCACAATACAGCAATTTGCCGATAATCGGGGTTTTCAAATGATTCGGGCAGGTGAAAACAACTGGTCGCTTCCTGCGCGTTATCAGAAGTTTGTTGATGCAGGATTGACTCCGATAGCATGGTTTATGACTCCAAGAGGTCGTACATTTTATTTATTTGGTTATGACGGAATTGTAACTGATGATGCTGGTGATGTTCAATACCTTATGCCTCAGAATGGATTTTTCTTTGCTTATAGTGGTGCAAGATGTGACAGGTATTTCGGCCCAGGTGAAGTTCTCCCGGCTGATCCGATTACACAACAGCTTTATAGTTACTGGTTTGGAATGGATATGAGTGTTCCGATGATACCGGCTAAAATTAAAAATCCAGGTGGAATTGTTACACCCCAGATGTTTAGTTGTGATGCTTATCCGGCAGGTGATAATAAAAAGGTAACTATAAGAACTCAGTCAGCTCCGATATTTGCTACAACTCAAACAGACGCCTTTTTCACATTTTATAGTTGTCTGACAGTAAGCAGCTAGGGGGGGATATGAAAAAAGAATTAATGTTTTCAAGTCCGGCATTTCGTAAAAACACGACTAGGGAAAATATTCCTAGTCGTATTGATAAAATTTTTTCTAAAAGTAAATCTGAAGAAGAAAATTCGGAAAATTTGACTTTGGCTTTGATCGAAAACGCGGAACTTAAATCAAAATTAGAAAAATTGAATTCAGGCACTAAAAAAGATTTAATGAAGCGTATAGAGGAGTTGGAAGCAGAAAATGAATCTTTAAAACAAGGGGTTGAAAATGAATATAGTACCCAAGAATAAAACAGTTTATGCAGGCGGTAAAAAGTTCATCGAAGGTGATGTAGTCCCTCCTTATATAAAGTTTAAGATTATTGAGAATCGAACGATCAAGAAGAAAAAAGAAGAAGAAAGACCTAAAAGAGTATATAGGTCGAGACGGGGTTCGACTACTAAAGTATCGGATATAATGTGATGGAAAATCTTCGCGCTGCAATAGAATCAGATTTACATGAAAGTTTAGAAGGTGAATGGAAAATGCCTGTTGAATTGATAAATCCTGACGGAGAAAATCAAATATACAGTAAAAATGATCCTTCCGAGCTTTTGGGCGGTCAGGTTTTATATTTTTCAAGACGCGAAGACCCTGAAACAGGGGAGACAATTGTTGTTGATCAACCTGTTGTTACATTACGAATATCAAGTTTAATAAGAGTTCCTCAAGCCGGGGAGAATTGGTATATAAAAATGCCCGTTTCTCCGGTTGAAGGGGCATTAAAAGAAAGATTTGTTTTTACACCTACCAGATCACCTGAACATGGAACAGATATAGGATTTATCCGAATTTATCCTCAGAGGACAGAGGAAACGGAGGTGCCTGTATCATGATGATGTTCAGAGAAGTTAAAGCTGCTTTAAAGAATCTTCTGGAAGAACAAGCCGAAAGTAGATTTAGAGTTGTAGGATTTCAGAGACAATCTAAAAATTCAAGTGAAGTTTTAAATAATGATAGATTAGTCCAGGTTTATTATTCAGAAGGTGATTTTTTAAAATCTGCCGGAAGGATGAAAGGTTCTAAAACTCATGATCTGACTTTGGAAATAGATATGACTGCAAGTGCAAAAGCGAGTGTAGATATTACTGTATTGGATTCTACGACAGCATCGGAAAGTCAAAAAGCAACAGCGTTAGCAGAATTAAAAGAAGCAGCGGAAAGGGCAGATGAGAAGATTGATGAACTTATTGAATATGTATATCAAATAATAATGGATGCAAGAAATGAAAAGATAAGTTTTGAAACAGGTGAAATTTCAAGTCGCTGGATTTCCAGAATTACTAAAGATGTACAAATTGAACACGGTGATATAGTGGTAAAAACAGCAAATATGAAATATACATGCAGGGTTCAGGAGGATGTTTTAGGAAGTATAGGTAATTATCCCGACCCTGCGGTTATTAATTCAGACGTACCGTTTGATAATACGGGCGTTACAGTAGAAAATGAAATATAGGGGGTCATTATGACAGTTTATCCTTCATCACTAGCGGCAGGTAATGTCGTTGGTCTCCAGAATGAACAGTATGCGGTCTCTGCTGGCGTTCTGGCACAAAAAAATGTAATAATCGGTACGTTTGATGAATCTACATTTACATCGATTACAGAGAATGTACCGATAAGAGTTTACAGCGCGGAAGATGTAGGCGGAAAAACCGGATACGGGTTTATGTTACACAGGCTGGCAAAGGCCGCGTTAAAGCCCGGAAGAGTGGAAACGTGGATAATTCCACAGCTTGAGGGCGGTTCTGATCCTGCAACAGCGGCAGGGGAATTTGATTTTAGCGCAAGTGCGGATGTACAAGCCGGAACGCTTTATGTTTATATCGCGGGTGATCTTGTAAGAGTTTCCGTTTCGGAAAGCGATACAGCAGATGATATAGGTGATGCACTTGAAACGGCAATAAATAATGATGACGATCTGCCTGTAACGGCTTCAAACGCCGCGGGTGTAGTTACCATTACAAGTAAATCCGGCGGTGACTGGGGCAATGATATAACCCTTGCGATTGGTAATCAAAATGATCCTTACATTGCGGTATATCCATCCGGGGTAGCTTGTACGGTAACAGCAATGACAGGCGGTTCCGGTGTACCGGATATACAGGATGCGCTTGATGCCCTGGGTACAGGGGATAGTCAAAATGAAGAGTTCTTCACAAATCTTATACATGGATACGGGGCAGATACAACAACTCTTAACGCTATATCGACTTATAACGGAATCGGTAATGATCTAGTCGGAAATTACAAAAAAGAAATAGCCAGACCATTCAGGTCATTAGTAGGCGACGTCACGGCAGGAAGCGCCGGATTAACAGCGGCTTTGGCATTCGCGGAATTGCGCAGGGAAAGCGATAGAACTAACGGTAAATTCCCAGCTCCAGGAAGTTATAACCATCCACAGGAAATAGCGGCGCAGGTTTTGGGGGCTATGGGAGTTCTGCACAGTACTTATCCGCAGGTTGGAATGATAGATCAAATCCTTGACGGCGTATGGCCTGGCGTAAGTGCAGACAGATGGACGAACGATTATGACAACAGGGATTTGGCAGTTAAAGGCGGTCTTTGTACTTCCCTCGCGAAAAATGGCGTTCTTACAATGCAAAATGTTGATACTTTTTTTAGACCGACAACTATACCGCCTGCATCTAATTTCTTCAGGCAGATGAAAAATATTTCGATAGCTCAGAATGTACTATATAACTGGAAACAGAATTTTGAAAGTGTTAAGTGGAAAGGTATCTATATTGTTGAAGATGTTACGGAAGTAACGGACGCAGTTGCTAAACTTAAAGCAAGAGATATTGAGACGGTTAAAGACGATGTAATTGCTTTAATTGATGCTTTCGTAGGGCTTGGATGGATATATCAAGGAGATTGGTCAAAGACTCAATTTACCGTACAATTAAGGTCAGGGCTTACCGGTTTTGATATTTATTGTCCGTTAATTCCATCCGGCGAAGGCGGTATATTTAATACTTTAATCGGTATGGATACAAGTATAGCTATTTTATTAGGAGGTGAATAATGGGTAATAACACCGGAACAGTTAATAGAGTTGTAATAAATGGAGTAAATTATGATGTGCCTGCTGATATTAATATAACCTTCAACAGGTCAGGGTTTACGATTGAAGGAATACCGACATCCGGTAAAACGATAATGAAATATACACGCAGAGTACAAACTCAAGAATCGGTAGTTTTAATGACTTCTCCCGAAGAAATGGAAACACTTAATAGTGTATCTGAGTCATTATCGGATGTAACGGTAGCGGTTGAACTTGCAGACGGATCAACATACAGAACAACCTGCAGAATAAATTTTGAAAATTATGAATCCGAAGAAGGTAGATCAACGCTTACTGTAATTCCTTCAAAGTCGAAAAACGCATGGACTCCGGTACTGGCTTAGAACCAGTATACATACTTATAAGGACATCAGGCAGGCCGAAATTTTTTTCCTGCCTGATGGAATCTATTAAACAGCAGACATATAAAAATATTATAACAATTGTTCATAGTGACGATCCAAGGGATAAGTATGTTACTGGGGATATAATCATTCAGGGACAGGCATACGGATTAGAATATGGAAATGGTACTTATAATCTTTATAATAACAGGCTTCTGAGGGCTATTCCGGAGGAAAAGGGCTGGTATCATTTTATCGACGACGATGATAAATATTCTTCGCCGGATGTAATTGAAAAATTAGTCAATAAATCAAAGAAAGATCATATAAATATAGCAAAGGTTAAACGCTGGAATAATGTTATTTTTCCTCGTCATTGGGGAAGTCAAAAATCTTATCAAACAGAATGTTTTTTTCTTCATACGGATCATAGATTAAAAGCCAAATGGTGGGGCAATAAGGGCGGTGATCATAATTATTCAAAGCAATTAACGAAGATACTACCAATAAACTGGATTGAAAAACTTTTAATATGCGAAGCACAGGAAGGTAAAGGGCATGGACTTAAACTTGACAAAGGCGCAAAAAGAGTTCAGAAACCTGATCTTCCGCCTGATACAAAAGTTGCGGTACTAGGATTGAGAAAGCACATGACCGGGAAAAGAAGTGATTGGATCAAACCAGGACAAATAAGATACATGTCTTACGGTATAGCTTCAAAATTAGAAAAACTTGAAAAAGTTAAAATTACATTTTACATGAACCAAACGGAGAAACCTCCGCCAAGAAATATATTAGAAATTTAAGGAGATTTTATGTCAGAACAACAACCATTAGTCAAGGAAGAAAAGTATAAATTAAGTGTCGATTCAGCTAAGAACGAACTTAAAAAGATGACAGATTATTATGAGATTGAAATTGATGAAATTGAAGACGAAAATTTACGAAAAGGAATTCAGCAGGGTTATGACAGGGCGATAAGAGCAATCAGGAAAGGGCGTTTACAAGTTAAAATCGAAAATGGAATAAAGATTATTCAAACGACTAAAAAAGGCGAAACAATAGAATATCGGGAAATTGACGGGAACGCAAAGGCCGCAATGGATGGACACCCGGCAGAGGCTTACTACAGAAGGGCTTACGCTTTATTAGGTTCGTTATCAGGTAATGGAGAAACTGCAATTAAGAACATGAAAGGCGTTGATTTAAGTCTTGCTGAAGTATTAGGATTACTTTTTTTAGCCGTATAGGTATAGTGTGGCAGTGGATGGGTAATTTATTTTATCGTAAACAACCCATATCGGAAATAAAAAAATTACGCTATGCCGAATTAAGAGAATGGAACACGTGGCATGAAATCATGGTAAAAGAAGAACAAAAAATAATTAACGAGGCAAATAATGCCTGATTTTGCAGTTACGACAGCATTTAAAGCAACAAATCAATATAGTCCTGTTGTGAGAACAATGGGACGTGATACAAAAAATTTTGGCAATACTGCGTCAGATGCATTCAATCGAGCATCTAAATCAAGTACATTATTAAGAGGAAAGATATCAGGTATTGCAGGGAGTATTATAAAAGCGAATATATTAATGCGTGGCGCACGTGCGATATGGGAATTTGGGAAAGGTGCTGTTGATCTTGCATCTGATCTAGTCGAAGTTCAAAACGTGGTTGATACTACTTTCGGTGGAATGTCAGAAGATGTAAATAAATTTTCAAAAACTGCAATAAGAGATTTTGGAATATCGGAATTACAAGCTAAACAATATACCGGAACAATAGGTGCAATGATTAAAAGTTCCGGTTTATCCGGTCAGACTATGACAACGATGTCAAAGAATTTAGCAGGTTTAACCGGTGATTTTGCATCTTTTTATAACCTCCCTCATGAACAGGCTTTTCAAAAAATAAGAGCTGGAATTTCCGGTGAAACTGAACCATTGAAACAAATCGGTATCAATATGAATGTTGCTAATCTAGAAGCATTCGCATTAACTCAGGGGATAACAAAACAATATAAAGCAATGACTCAAGCTGAAAAAGTGACATTACGTTATAATTATTTATTGGCAAAGTCAAAAGATGCGCAAGGTGATTTTGCTAAAACTCTTGAAACGAGTTATGCAAATCAAAAACGAGTATTTCAAACAATGATCCAGCAAACGGCAGCTACGGCAATGTCAAAAGTATTGCCAATTTTGACACAGGGATATGCAAAACTTAATGAAATTATGTCAAAAGTTGATGCTGAAAAAATAGGGAATGGATTAAAAAATATTGTAAGTAATTTAATATCTTTTTTTAAGATAACTTTTCAAGTATTAAAAATTTTACGTCCTTTTGCCCCGATAATAATAACTTTAGTTTCTGCATATATTTTATATAGCAAATATATAATAATAGCAGCTAAAGCACAAAAAGTATTTCAATCTATAATGGGACTATCCAAATTTAAAGTACTTATAATTGCTATTGGATCATTAATCGGATTAATAATGTATTTATATAAAAATTGGAATAAAATGAATAAAACCGGAAAAGCATTTATTATAATTGCTGCCGGGATTGCTACAGTTATATCTAGTATAATCGCATATCAAAAGATAATGATAGCAATAGGATGGGTAAAATATATAATAATGATGCGTGGTGCTATTTTAAAAGCAGTTACTACAACTAAGGCATGGACAGCAGCGCAGTGGTTATTAAACGCGGCATTAAATGCTAATCCTATCGGTTTGATAATAGGCGCGGTAATGGCTTTAATCGGGGCTATATGGTTATTATATAAAAACTGGGATGCTGTTACCGCTGATTTTGATAGAAAAATATTATCTATAATAGCTAGGTTTAATCAATTAAAATTATCGATATATGGTGTGTTAAAATCAATTGGTAAAGTGTCCGAAAAGACATTTAAAAAGATGGAGCTCGATACTGCAAAAAGTATGGTTAAGGCAGTTGAAGCTGACAAGAAATTTCAAAAAATAATGAAAGGCGGGATTAAAGGTGTACCTGATTTCATAAAACAATATTTACCCGAAAGCATGAAAGGACAAAAAGCTATAATAGAATCTCAGGAAAAATCAGTAGAACGATCCGCGGATGTAATAAATAATACAATTAGCAAGATAAGTAATTTTAATAAAAACGTAACACAAACAACACAGGCAACTACCGTTATAGATCGCAGAAAAGCTCCGAATGAGACAGAATTAAAAGCACGGAAGATTGATTTTCAAGGCAGGATAGATATCGCGGGCGCGCCTGATGGAACAAAAACAGAAGGTAAAACCAGGGGTGCCCCTGCGATACTTTTGGAATTATTAGGAGCTTATTAATGAGTTGGGCTAATGAAGTTAAAGATGAAATTGAATTAAAATCACCTGATGGAAATGTTTTTAATGCTAAATGGAGAAAAGATTCTAGAACCTCTGAAAAAAAATTAGGTATATTTTCAATTCCTAAATTTGATGGTGATATAGTACAAGATATGGGAATTAAATCAACTTTATATCCTCTTACGATTTATTTTGACGGTATGTTTCATCATTTTTTCGCTAATAGATTTCAGCAGGCATTAAAGGAACGCGGTCAATGGGAAGTAGTGCATCCGGTTGAAGGTGCGTTAATACTTCAACCCGTTAGATTTACTGAAAATATTGATACGGTAGATGAAAATGTAACTGAATTTCAAACAGAATGGATCGAACCGGCTAATGTTGAAAGACTCATAAGTCCTGATGAATTGGCATCGTCTATTTTATCAACTGCTTTAATTTTGATTGAAGATTGCGCGGCAATCCTTAAACAGGTCAGAGCTGAATCTTATGCGTTAATAAATGCTACAATAACAATACTTAATAGAATTGGCGGCGCGATGAATAGTATTATACAGGAACTTACTGCAACTAACGCGTTATTGTATGAAAGTTATCAGGATGCAAAAGCCGCATTTAATTCAGCATTAGCTAATTACGGAATTGGTGATGATACAGACGATATCGCGGAATCTCAAACGAATATGGCGACAATACCGACAGAGGTTTCAAATGATTTTTCGACACGTTATTCATACTATGAAAGATTATCGGAAACTATATTTGAATTTGTACCGGATACTATAACGGATGAAGATTATAATACAATTGTCGGACTTGAATTCGGCGTGACGTTATCTCTTTTAGCAGTCGCAGAAATAATCGCAACTAGCGAGTTTAACAGCAGATCGGAAGTTATAAGCGCGATAGAAAATTTAACGACTATACTTAATAATTCCATTGCCACCGTTGAAGAAATTCAGGATAATTTTAGCGGACTCAGGATAGATCAACAGTATTATTCTAATACACAAACTTATACAACATTGATTAATTTATATACATTATGTTTTAGATTTCTTATACAACAGTTCTTTGATTTAAAAGTAGAGAAAAAAATTATACTTAAAAATTCTAGATCACCGTTAGAAATTACAGTCACAGAGTACGGCAGTTTAGGATTAAACGATGAAAATTATGACCTGTTCCTTGAATCTAACGAATTAACAGGAAATGAAATTTTATTACTTCCAATTGGAAAGGAGGTGGTAATATATGTCTGATTTCATTGCAGGTAAAAAATTTGATGAATTAACTTTAGTTATAGAGAATAGAGAAATTATAATTTCCAGCGGTAAACTATTAAGAACAATGGATACCGGGGCGGATGCATTTACATGTGTAATGCCATGGCAACCGGGATTAGATTCAGAGATTGATTCTATAACCGCGCCGAAATCTTACAGTGAAGCAAGAATTTACATCGGCGGCTATCTTCAAATGACCGGAATATTATATTATGTTAAATCCAGAATGGGGATTGACGGAATATCAAGAGAGCTTAAAATTTATACTAAAATAGCCGACATGATTGACAGTGTATGGCGACCGCCTTATGAACAAAATAATATTGATATTTATGACTTGTGTGTTAACCAGGCAAATAATTTTGACATTACAGTTGCGCTTGATAACGGAGTAAGTAAAGGGGGCAAATTTAGCAGAATAACAGTTGAACAAACTGAAAAATGTTTTGTCAGTCTTGCGAAATTCGCGGCGCAGCGCGGATTGTTATTATCATGTACGGAATATGGTCAATTATTGATCGTAAAACCTAATGTTGATAGTCAGCCAGTTGGAACTTTGCAAGTAGAAAATCCTTATGCTGAAAATTATGAATTTGAATTTGACGGAAGAAAAAGATTTTATCAATATGAAGTTATTTTATCATCTTCGCAATCCAACAGAACCAAAGTGAAACATCAAGCGATAGATTCGTCAATTCCTTTGACAAGATTTTTAACAACTAGTGCCAATGAAAGTTTGCCCGGCGAAGGATTAAATGCGGCGGAATGGAAACGGAATAAGACAGCGGCAGAGGCTTTGCAGATATCATTTCCCGTGAATTCATGGTATGCGGCAAATAATGAATTATTCCAGCCTAATACCACAATTACTATTGATAATCCTGTTATATCCGAAAATGGATTCACTTTTTTAATTTCACAAGTGGAGTTTAATTATGAAGTAAACGGAACGACCTCTATATTACAACTTAAACCTCCATCGATGTATCAAATAGGAGATATAGAAGAACCATGGTAGGGATAATTAAAGGTGCGGAAATTGGATTAAACAGGGATGGCAATAAAAATCGTTTGTTGCTTCAGGTAGAACTTATTCCTGAAGACGTAAGGACAGCAGAGCTAATTTCACAAGCCGGGGAAGACACTTATCCGGGAGAGGGGAGTAGAGTTTTAATATTAAACGCCGGGGCGTTTCTTGCGGCAATTGCAAGTACGGACGATCTTGAACCTGAAACGGAAGCAGGAGAGAAAGAATTTTATAGCACTGATTCGCCGATTACGAGCAAACTTGCAAGAATTAAATTGAATAAAAATTCTGAAATTATAATGAATGAAGGAACCGATTTTGCGGTTGCTTATACAGATTTAAAAACAGCATTTGATAAATTAAAAACTGATTTTAATAATTTTATAAGTGTTTTTAATGCTCATACTCATCCTTATGTTGATACTCCTATCGGGGCTAGCGTTACAAGCGCCACAGCAACTCCGGGAACATCATCAACTGCGGATATGAGTGGATCAAAAGTTGAAAAGGTAAAATTGCCATGAGTGTATTCCAGGGTGATCCTGCGGTTAAAATAACTGAAAACGGCGCAAAAATGAAATTTACAGACGGTCAGCCTGTTATGGATCAGGGCATCGAGAATGCAGTACAGATATCCCTTTTTACAAAACCGGGCTGGTGGGGAAATACGTTAATAAGGGATGTAAATAAAAAAATAGGATCAAATTATGAAAAACAAAGAGTTATTATAGATGTTGATACCTTAAATGATGTAAGAAATGACGCAAATGATGCTTTAAAAACAATGTTAGATACCAGACTAGCGAGTCAAATCGATATAATAGTTAATAATCCTGATTTAAATCATATCAATACTTATATAAAAATTAAACCGCCGGGGCAGGATGCACAGGAATTATTATTTTTAAACAATGGTATTAATTGGATAAATCAAAGTTTGAATCCTGCACATGAGAGGATGGCATGAGTTACAGAATAAAAACAACACAAGAACTTTATGATGATTATTTGTCTACATTTGAAGGACAGCTCGGACAAACTTCTCCCCTTAATGATAAGGCTTTTTTAAGAGTATTAGCAGGAGCGGAGGCCGGGCAGGATGCAGGGCTATATAAATACGCGGCGGATAGAGTAAAGCAAAACTTAGCTTTAACCGCAACGGAAGACGGTCTTGATCGTATAGGTAATGATAATTATACGCCTAGAAAATTAGCCGTAGCTGCGATAGTTACTGTTGAAATTGGTGCATCGAATGGTACTATTTTCCCGGTTGGATGGGAATTTGTAGGTGATTTAAACGGACTAAGATATAAAAATCAATCGGAAGTTACTGCTAGTGGCGGGGCAGCAGAGCTTGATTTAAGATGCACGGAAACCGGGTCTGACGGCAATCTAGACATAGGAAATACTTTATCAATATCGTCTCAAATTGCAGGTTCGCAAACTCAGGCAGAAGTTACGGCAATCGATACCTTG
>LJUD01000060.1 GCA_001304035.1 bacterium SM23_31
GGGATTTTTGAAGGTTTCGCCGGAAGCGCAACCCGCCATTAAATCGGGTCAAATACTCGGCGGTATAGATAAGTATGATGAGGTATGCAGCAAACACCGGATCGAGGAAGTGTTGATTATATTAGACCGCCCCTCAAAAAAGAAATTGTTTGAAATCGTAGACAAATGCAACGGTTATCCGGCATCCTTGAAAACGATACCCGATATATATGAAATTGCCGTAGGAAACGCGCGTATACAGCATTTATACGGTTTGGAATTGGTCGATATATTACCGGAAAACTATTCACCCGGATTCAGGATAGCAAAGCGGATCATTGATATATCCATATCTTCCTTTATTATCTTTTTCTTTTTACCGTTATGGGTAATCACCGGCATCGCTATAATAATCAACAGCAAAGGGTCGGTATTTTTTCGCCAAAAGCGCGTTGGACAGCATGGCAAAGTTTTTACAATGTACAAGTTCAGGTCAATGGTACAAAATGCGAACCGGATTCCCGACCGAATTCTAACACGCAGAGAAGACCCGCGAATCACCGCTGTCGGCCACGTCATAAGGAGATTAAGGATTGACGAAGTTCCCCAGTTTATAAACGTGCTGGAGGGTGAAATGAGTTTAATAGGTCCCAGACCGGAGCTGCTTTATTATGTACAGCACTATATAAAAGAAATTCCGCTTTATTCCAAGCGGCTGCGGGTAAAACCCGGGATTACAGGCATGGCTCAAGTAAAGCAGAAATTCTCAGATTCCGTTACAGACATCAAAAAGAAACTGGAATACGACCTTTTTTACATAGAAAACATGTCTTTGAAACTCGACCTTAAAATATTTCTTGCCACAATTTTTACAATTATTACCCGGAGTGGAGGATAGCGGAATAGAAGGAATACTATGCTTGATTTGAAGTTCATCCGAGAAAATCCCGAATTAGTGAGCAAGGGACTGAAAAACAAGGGATATACCGGCGATTTAACCGTCCTGCTCGATTTAGATATGGATTGGCGGAAGCTTCTTGAAAAAGCGGATGAATTGAAGCAAAGGCGAAATGTCGTCTCGCGGCAGATTGCCGAGATCAAGCGGAAAAATGAGGATTCCTCCGAACTGGTAGTTGAGATGCAGAGCGTTGCGAAGCAGATCAAAGAATATGACGAGAAGATTAACCGGATAAACAACCGCATATATGACATGCTGTTCGAGCTGCCGAACGTTCCACATAATTCCGCTCCTGTCGGTGATAGTGCGGAAGAAAATCGCGTGGTACGCCACTGGGGTAAAAAACCCGACTTCGACTTTCCTTTAAAAGACCATTACACGCTCGGTCATTCACTCGGTATGTTCGACTTTATGCGGGCTTCAAAAATCACCGGTGCGGGATTCCCCCTGTACAAAGGTCCCGGTGCCCGCTTAGAACGTGCATTGATTAATTTTATGCTTGACCTCCACACAGAAAAACACGGATACAGTGAAATATACCCACCTTTTTTAACGAACCGGAATTCAACGGGCGGTACGGGACAGCTTCCCAAACTTGAGGACGATATGTACCGCATCCCGGAAGAAGACCTCTTTCTCATTCCCACGGCAGAAGTTCCGGTTACGAATATCTATAAGAATGAGATTCTCAAATATACAGATTTACCGATAAATCACGTAGCTTTTTCAGCCTGTTTTCGCCGCGAGGCGGGTTCATACGGAAAGGATACACGCGGTTTTCAAAGGGTGCACCAGTTCAATAAGGTTGAATTGGTAAAATTCGTACCGCCGGAAACCTCTTATGACGAGCTGGAAATTCTCCTTAATCACGCAGAGGAAGTGCTCAAATTGCTTGACCTTCACTACCGCGTGGTGGAACTCTGCACGGGGGATTTGAGCTTTGCTGCGGCAAAATGCTACGATATCGAGGTGTGGGCGCCCGCAGAAGAAAAATACCTCGAGGTCTCAAGCTGCAGCAATTTCGAGAATTTCCAGGCGAGGCGGATCGGTATCCGTTTTCGAAGGCAGAAGGGCGCTAAAGTCGAATACGTTCATACATTGAACGGCTCAGGTGTTGCTACGCCGAGGCTGCTTATTGCGCTTATGGAAACATATCAGACCGACGAAGGAAGTGTTATTATCCCCGAAGTTCTCAGACCGTATACAAAATTCAGTATCATTAAACAGCAATAAGCGTCTATCCGCTTTTAATGCCATTTAAAATCTTATTTCCTCTCCTTCCCAGGTTATAGTGTCCTAAGTGCGATATGGGACACAAAATAAAGTATTCTTGTATCCCTTATGAATTTTGTGATTAAATTCATACTGAAAGTATGAAAAATTTTGCACAGTATATTTGTAATTAATGAAAAACTTTTCATTGTTCTTGTTATAATAAAGGGGGAAATAACTATGGCATAGAATTTGCATTTTATAAAAAGGCTAAACCTTTATAACATTATTAACAGGAAAAACACAATGAAAAAATTAGCAATTTTAATATTGCTTTCATATATCATTGTAAATTTTCCCGTTTGCGGGTTTATGACGAGTCCGGATTATGACTGGACGATTGATGATTTAATTCAAAGAAATCCGCAGGATCTGGTTGCATTAGTTGTTGATTTCGGTGAAAAGAATGGAAAAGGACAAAACTTTACGAGACTTGTTTTGTTGGATTTTTATAATCCAAAGCAGTATAAAATAGTAACGGACGGTGAATATTCCCCAGTTTACCCCCCTCGATTTTCAAGGGATAAAAGCAAAATACTTTTCGGGGATGGATTAAGATATATTGCAGGTGCCGGTCCTCAGTTTGTACTCTATGATATTAAAAATGAAAAGTTACAACCGATTTTCAATTTATCAGGAAATAAAGTTAAGCCTTATGAAGTAGTTGGAATAAATCAGTTATGGAATTACGATAATTCCGGATTTTATTATACCCATGAACCCGAATTGTTTTTTCAGGATTTATTTTATTACGATTTTTCAGAGCAAAAATCACGTATGGTAAAAGGGGGAATAGGATATTATTGTGTTAGTCCCGTGGATATTATGGGACAGTATAAGCTCATTGTTTTTTCTACAAATACTGAAGAAACAGGGCAGCAACTAGGTTACTACCTAATGGACTTTGAAGGAAATTACATTTCAAGAATAAATAATCCGAATTTTGAGTATATTGTTCGCAATCAAATCAGGAAAAAAGGTGCATGGAACCTTAATTGGAATGATAAAGCGGGGTTATTCGTATATGCGGAAGATGATTCTACAATTGCCGGTTATAAAATATCGGTAACTAACCTTGATGGTTCTTATCACCGCAGTTATACGTCAGGTGACTACATAGACGACCATCCGGTATGGGGACCGGAAGGAAAATATATTATTTTCGACAGAAAAAATACTTTTTACTGGAAAATACCCGAAAAAGAAATTGAGCATAAAATATATTTAATAGATGTTCAAACCGGCGAGATTACAGAGTTTATAAAACCTAACGATATACCCGGTGCAATTAATATAGAATATTTTGATTATTAGCTTTAGACATTTATGTTAATATTGATTTAAATTCATTGATACTTTCAAATTTTACATGAATATAAAGTCTTCAAAAGTTACCGTAATCTTCATAGTAGTACTCATCCTGTATACACTTTCCTGCTCGGAATCTCTGCCCCTTTATGAAGAACCGGAAATCCCATTCGAATATACATTTGGAGTACTAAATGAACCCTATATAGAATATTCACCAAATAGCCCTTATCCGTTAATATTATATTTTGGTTTTCGCCACTTGTTCGACGAATACCTCTCCGGTGAATATTACAGGCGCGGATATATCGATATATGGCTGGCGGATAATCCTTCAGTAAAAAAACATTTTGAATTTTATGATTATAAGCCGACAAGAACTGTTGTATTAAAACCGGGGGCATTTTATTATTATAATTATGCTTGGTTCTACAATTTGGATGACGGTTCAGAATTATATGAGCATTTAACCGGTAGTCTAATTGCTCCAAATCTTGGAAATAATGATGTTAATATTCCTACATCTTTTTTTGTATCAGCAGATACCATTAATTTAAAAGCAAAAGGGGAAATTCAAATTTTCAAATAGCTTAATAAAATCGCGTTTGAAGAAATAGAATTTAAAATTCTTTATCACTCATCTCAACCCGGAAAAGTTTCAAATGATACATTCGGAAAAAAATAATAGAAACTGCATATTAATTTAATGGATTCTTTCTTTCCCAAGTTATACTTGGGAAGGATAGCTGGCATTATAGTGTCCCCGGTACAACGTGGGACACGGAGTGAATCTGTTACGGGATCATTCGTAAATCACAAGGGGAATTTATCTAAAAAACTTTTTTATTTAAAATTTTTTGTTTATATTCTCTGCATTTAAAAGCGTAATACATTATGAATGAATCCTGTGTCATGATTGTAAATAATGCAACAGACCATTAACCAGAGGTTAAAGTACATGGTTATTTTAATAAGACTTACATACGTAATGTTGGCGTTACTTATTATTTTTTCGCCATCGGCAGTGGAGTCGACCACATCTTCAGGCACGCTTGCGGGCAGTGTGGTGGATGCAGAAACGAATGAAGCGCTGGTAGGAGTGAACATAGTAATATTGAAAACAAAACTTGGGGGTGCGACAAACGAAAAAGGCGAATACAGGATTTTAAACATACCTGCAGGCAAATACGAAGTTCAATTCAGCTACGTCGGTTATAAAAAAACAACGGTGGAAGATGTAACGATCCATATTAATCAAACAACCACGCTCGAAATCAAAATGGAAGTGGGAGAACTTGGGATCGAGGAAATAGTAATCGAGGCTGAGCGTTTGACCCTGAAGCAGGATATTACCGGCACAACATTTTTCGTGCCGGCGGTAGAAATTTCAGAACTTCCGGTTGATAACATTCAAGGAATAGTGGCTTCGCATCCGGGTGTCACCCGCGACTTGCACGTCAGGGGCGGCAGGAAAACGGAGATTTTATACCTTGTTGACGGACTGCCTTATACCGAAGCCAAAGGGGGTGAGATCGGGGGAATGCTTCCTAAAAGCGCTATGATGGAGATGAAAATTCAGACTGGAGGCTTTGAAGCTGAATATGGAAATGCGCTGTCCGGTGTTATAAATATTGTGACCCGTAAGGGCGAAGAAGAACAAAAAATCCATGTAAGAGCGGACGCAGACCATTTTTTTGGAAATCCCGAAACCAATTATGCAAATGAGGTCGAATTTACTATAAGCGGTCCTACAAGTAATAAAGAAATAACATATTTTTCTGCCACAGGCTTAAGAACATCTTTTACGCGGTGGCAGCAGGATTTTAAGAAGTTTTTTGATAGCCCGACGAATAAAGAATTGAACAACATGACCCGTTTTGATTACAATATGAGTGAGAATCTGCGGTTGAATGCTCAAATTATAACATCCTGGCAGAATCTGCAGGACTATGAATTTCGCTGGCGGGCAAATTTAACCGGACTGCCGCCCTTTAAGAAACTATCCTACCGGATTTCTACCGGCATCTCCCAGCTTTTATCACAGAATACGTTTTATAATTTTAGCATATCAATGTACCACCTGAATTCTCATATTGGCCCGGATAAAGAAACCGGTCTCGATAAAACGGATTTATTTCAATATGATGAATATCTGCAATACGTAATAAGCGGGTCGAGACAGTGGTGGGCGGACGAAAATCAGACTTCATGGACAGTTAAAACGGATTTAACAACTGTTTTTGGAAAAAATAACAGCTTTAAAATGGGCACAGAATTTACAACCTATACAATGGACATCAACAGAATAAAAATCGAGCCCCAGATTACCTATTTTGGAAAACCGCTAATATATGAAGAGCCTTTTGATTACTCAACAAAATATCTGTACCGGCCTCGCACCGGTTCAGCCTATGTGCAAAGTAAAATAAGATTTGCTGATGACGGAACACTCAGCGCAGGTCTTAGATGGGATTTTCTGGACCCGAGAGCAAGCCGTCCAAACATAGAATGGGTACCCGAAGGGGAAGAGACTTTCAGACAAAATATAAGTGAATGGGTACCTGCCGAACTCAAGCAGACCTTCTCTCCCCGTGTCGGTTTTTCCATTCCATTCTCTCCGAAAGATTTTGTCTTTTTCAATTTCGGTCAATTTTTTCAGGTTCCGATGTTTGATTATTTGTATTCCGGTTTGGATATTAATTTAAAGAAAGGACAAAATTTTTTAGTAGGAAATCCGGACATGCAGCCGCAGAAGACAAAGGCGATGGAATTAAGCTACCGGAGACAGTTTTCCTATAACGTTGCCCTGATTGTAACGGCATTTAATAAGGAGACAAAAAACCTTGTTGATACCAAGACTTTTCTTGCATCCGACAGCAAGGCGCTGGACGACGGATATTTCGCACAGTATGTAAACAGCCCTGCTGCTAATGCATACGGTGTTGAAGTTTCTCTTGAAAGAAGTCTCGGTTCTCCGGTAAGAGGCAGGCTGTCATACACCTATATGAAGACGGAAGCTACGTCGGAATGGGGCGATCAGGAGCTTAATTACCTGCAATGGGGTTTTCAGCCGGAAAAACGCTTCTATCCGTTAAGCTGGGACCAGCGCCATACGGCTAACGCCGTTATTTTGTCCGATCTCCCCCATGATTTAACGCTTGATCTTATGGTTAACTATCACAGCCCGAGACCATATACGTATTATCCCTCGCGGGATGGATTTACATCGCCCGGAACTGTATTTATCCCAAATAATCGAAGAATGAAGGAAAATTTATACATAGATTTAAAAGCCACAAAGACGTTTACTATCAATATTGATATGATGAAACAGTGGAAATGGCTTATCTATTATGACGTTCGCAACATTCTTGACCGTCAGAATCTACTCTGGGTTGCATCCGACGGCGTTCCCGGGGGTGAACTGCGCGATCCGGGCGCTTATGCGATGCCAAGAAGAACGCGGATAGGCTTGCAAATATCGTTTAAATAACACATTTTAAACCAGGTTAATTCATTAACTTTAGCTTAAAATAAATTTTATAGGCAATGTCACATGAAAATACAGCACTCGAAAATTAAAGTAACCTTAATAGTAATACTTATTCTGTATACTTTTTCCTGCTCAGAATCGCTGCCTCCGTATGAAGAGCCGGAAGTTATCTTTGAATATAATTTTTATTTAATCGGCAACCAGGCATGGATTCCGTACCCTCAAAATTTTCCTGTTCTAACGAGATTCACTTTTGATTTTCGCCACCTGTTTGACGAGACTCTCACAGGAGAATATTACAGACGCGGATACATAGATATCTGGCTGGTGGATAATCCTGCAGTGAAAAAACATTTTGAATTTCTCAATTATAATCCAAAAATAAATTCGATTTTAGACCCGGGGGAATGGTATAATTACCGGTATTTTTGGGATCAGACTTTTGATGACGGATCAATATTATATGAGCACTTAAGCAGTATTCCAATTGCTCCAAGTCCCGGTAATCCTGATGCTCCTCCCCCTCCTCCCGTATCCATTAATCTAAAAGCAAAAGGGGAAATCCAAATCCTCAAAGAATACAACAAAGCCGTGTTCGACGAAATAGAATTTACCGTTTATTACTACATACCTCCCCCCGGAAAAGTTTCCGATAAGAATGATATATCCGGAAAAAAGCATTAGAAACCGCATATTAATTGAATCCCATTGAAAAAAGAAATATGATTTGTTTTCTTGAATTGTTACCCCGGATGTCGGTATTAATAAAATTAATACTTGCTTCTCTGCTTTTTTTTACCATATATTCAGCTTTACAGCATTACTTAAAAATCCCGATTATCAAGATTTAATATACCCGATAACCATCAGGCAACATAACACCGGGAGAAAACGTGAATAAAGAGAGGAGAAAATCAAGGATGTTAATTCCAACAATAATAATGGGAGTACTTGCAGTTGTTCTTCTTTTCATAGGATATTCCAAGGGGCAGCACATCAACGGTTTGGGATTTGCCCGGGACATGATAATCGAAATTTTACCGTTATTGATTTTCGCATTTATCGTGGCGGGCATGGTTCAGGTTCTTCTTCCCCGTGAATTCCTCTCAAAATGGGTGGGAACGGAATCCGGCATGCGCGGAATACTCCTCGGTACAATTGCCGGCGGTTTATCTCCCGGAGGTCCTTATGTGAATTTGCCTATCGCTGCCGGACTTTTACGCTCCGGTGCCAGTGCAGGAACAATGGTCGCATTTTTAACCGGATGGTCATTATGGGCGGTCAGCCGGCTGCCGATGGAAGTAGGAATACTCGGCTGGAAATTCACATTAATTCGTATTGGCAGTACATTCTTCTTCCCTCCTATTGCCGGATTGATAGCCAATATACTCTTTGTCAGATGAAGTCCTATCTTTAGACAAGTCCCAAATTATATAATGGAAATAATCGCCATCGGACAAATAACGGAAAGCTAATATACTATAACTCATTAAAATCTGTAAACGGTGTCAGGGAAGGTTTTTTCCCCCGGAGGTGGATTTTTCAAATTTTAATTGCATTCCAAGTTCAACACCCTTTTCAAATGCGGTAAGGTTCACCTTAATAACGTCTTCGGATTTTCTCGCAAACAGTGTGCGAATACTGTTTTCCAAATATGCCCGTTCAATCAGAAGAAACGGGCTTGCGGCGCCGACCATTACCATGTTGACCGCCAACTTGTTTCCCGCCTCGCTGGCAATGTGGCGCGCATCGACAGTCAAGTTGTAAGGATAAGCCTCGATGGCAGATTTAATGCGTTCGAAGTCATAGCCGCCTACCCTGATTGGAGTATTGTCGGTGAAAAACAATCCATCCTGTTTGAGATAATTCACGTATCTCAGGGCTTCCATCGGCTCCAGACCGATAATCATATCGGCTTCACCGACAGGAATGAGATCGCTGTAAATCGGCTTGTCAGACATCCGTACAAGAGCAAAGACCGGACCTCCCCGCTGAGACATGCCGTGTACTTCAGACTGCTTGCAATAAAGCCCCTTTTTGTCGGCGCTGTTCACCAGCACAAACGCAATGGACAGTATCCCCTGTCCGCCGACACCCGCAAGAATTATATCCTGTTTCATGATTTTTTCTGTTTTTTCAATTTAGTTTTTACCAGTTGAATGCACTCTCTTCGAGCAATGATTACCGAAAGACCCCTGTATTTTAGTTCCTCCCGCATTATCTGCACATTTTTTTCATGGTGAATACGGATCGGGATCAATACTTTTACATGTTCTTCGGGTACACCCAGTGCAGCCACGAATTTTTCTATCCGCTCCCCGGGTATGGGCACGTCCTGCCCGCCGGTCATCCCTACAGTGCCGTTATCAAGAATTATTATCGTGAAGGGGGAGTTGTCTCCTGCCGCCTTCAGGAGTGTCGGTATCCCTGAATGGAGGAATGTTGAATCGCCGATAACCGCCACGGAATATGTAAGACCGCCGTTAGCGGCGCCTTTTGCCATACCGACACTCGCACCCATACATACGCAAGATTCTATTGAAGGCGGTGTTCTTAATGCTCCAAGTGTATAACATCCTATGTCGCTGAACACGGTCATTTCCGGGAACTCTTCCCTTATTTCGTCCAATATATTGTACACTTCTTTATGAGCGCAGCCGTCGCAGAGCCGCGGTGGGCGGTTAACGACAAGATTTTCGGGAACCGTAAATGCGGGCTGCTTTGTTTTTTTACCAAATGCCTTTCTCACAAGGTCAGGCGTCAATTCGCCCGTTGCAGGCAGGTCTCCTGTGAGTCTGCCGCGTACCTTGAGTGAAGGATTTTGCACTATCGATTGAAGCCGCGATTCAACGAAGGGATACCCATTCTCGATTATCATTACTTCCGCGAGGTTGCGCGTTAGACTTTTTAGAAGGTTTCCCGGAAGCGGATAGACGCCTATTTTTAGAATCGGCAGCGAGGCAAGGTCGCTGTTTTCCATTAAGTAGTTATAACCGATGCCGGAAGCAATTACTCCTGTTGACGCTCCATTTTCAGGAATACTGAGCTTTTGAAATGCCGATTTATTGGAATAGGCGGCTAATTCAGGCTGTAATTCAGTGAGTTTTTGAAACCGGAAACGGGCATTTGCAGGTAAAAGAGTCCATTTTTTCCAATCATGCCCTTTTTTAAGGGGCGTATGTTTAACGGGTGTTTCTGTTGTAATGATTGCCCGGCTGTGCGCTAACCGCGTTACCAAACGTATCATGACAGGAAGTTTAACTTCTTCGGAGAACCTGAACGCTTCCAGCGTCATATCGTATGCTTCCTGCTGATTCGACGGTTCAAAACAGGGAACGCGCGCAAATTCCGCATAGAACCTTGAATCCTGCTCGTTCTGAGAGCTGTGCATACCGGGGTCGTCAGCAACCATAATAACCATCCCGGCATTCACTCCGGTAACGGCTGAATTTATAAATGCATCAGCGGCAACATTCAAGCCTACATGCTTCATCGAGACAATTGCCCTCTTCCAGATATAAGACATACCGAGCGCCGCTTCGTATGCCGCTTTTTCATTTGCCGACCACTCGATATATACGCCGGGATAATTCCTTTTCATCAAAAACATATACTCTTGCAGTTCCGTGGCGGGAGTCCCCGGATATGCAAAAGAACCTCCGATCCCTGCATGCAGCGCGCCTAATGCAGCCGCCTCGTCACCCAGGAGTATTTCAGTTCTCATTATATTGCCCTTTTGTGATTAATAATAACCGTACCTATTTTGACAAGTTCATGGTTTTAATTCTATACTGCATGTATTGACCGAGGACATACACGGCAGTATCTACACTCCGGAATGCCGGTATACTGTGTTTTTCGAGAAAATGAACAAAGGGTGCATAAAGCTCACCCGATTCAACGCAAACAACCACCGGTTTTGTACATTTTTTACGTATATCGACCAGCAGTGTGCCGATTCCCTGTTCTGAAGCAAAGTTTTCATTGTGATGGTCAAGTGTCTGCAGCATTGCAGTTTCCGGAACAATTGAGATTAATCCACAGTCAACATTCGGGTCTGCCAGCACGGTTTCTATGATCTC
>LJUD01000061.1 GCA_001304035.1 bacterium SM23_31
GTAATCTTTAAAAACCGTTTTAACTGCCCGGGTTTCAGTGCGATCGTTGTATGGTGTCGAAGTGCCGTGGGCATTAATGTACTCAATTTCCTCGGGACTCATCTTCGCATCGGCTAATGCGGTGTTCATCGAGCGAACAGCTCCCTCACCATTTGGTGCGGGTTCCGTAACATGGTAAGCATCAGACGTAAACCCGATACCGGCTATTTTTCCGTAAATTTGTGCATCCCGCTTTTTTGCGCTTTCTTCTGATTCCAGGATAACAATACCGGCACCTTCGCTTACAATAAATCCGTCCCGGTCCAAATCAAAAGGTCTGCTTGCAGTTTCAGGTTCATCATTTCGCGTTGATAATGCTTTCATATTTGCAAAACCACCAATACTCATCATCGTTATGGCGGCTTCAGCACCTCCGCATACCATAATGTCAGCGTCGCCCCGCTGAATGGTCTGCGTAATTAGGTCCCTTAAGTCCGTAAATCTGGGATATGTATCCCGGGGCAATGTCGGCAATCATCATTATAATATAAAACGGGCTGATTCTGCCGGGCCCTTTTTCCAGCATAAGTGCATTTTGATTTTCGTGAGTTTCAATTCCTCCGATACCCGAACCGACAATAACACCGATTCTATCACAATTGAGTTTGTTAAAATCGAGTCCAGCATCTTCAATCGCCATTGTAGTAGCAGCAACTGCGAAATGGGTGAATCTATCCATACGCCGCATGACTTTTTTATCAATAAAATCAAGCGGGTCGAAATTTTTCACCTCACCTGCAATGCGCACAGAGCAGGCAGAAGCATCAAACCTGGTAATAGGTCCTATCCCGTTTTTACCGTTTTTAAGAGATTCCCAGTAATCGGCAATATTATTACCGCAGGGAGTAATCGCACCCATTCCGGTAATTAATACTTTTCGGTTCATTCACTTTTTCCTAAATTATCTTCTAAATATTTGATTGCGGCACCAACTGTTGTCAATTTTTCCGCTTGATCATCCGGAATTTCAAGATTGAATTCTTCTTCCAATGCCATTATAAGTTCAACAGTATCCAATGAATCCGCGCCAAGGTCTTCAATAAACTTCGCATTTTCAGTAACTTCACTCGCATCTACACCCAATTGCTCAACAATGATTTCCTTAATCCTTTCTGCGTATGACGACATAAGGAATCCTCCTATTGCTAAAAAATATTACGTTGTTACATTTTTTCTCATTTTTATATCCGGTGGACTGTAATTAACTGTCACTCTTCTAAAGTACTTTCAGCTTTACGAAACAATTTAAAATATCTCAGGAAATTAATTTAGTTAATTTTATTTATTAGTCAATATATTTTTTTTAAATTGAGAAAAATGGGCGAACACATGGATTCGCCCCTACAGATAACAATATCCTTCACATGATCAAACCGCCGTCAACATGTATGACCTGTCCGGTTATATATCTGCTTGCATCCGAAACCAAAAAATGTACGAGGTTAGCCACTTCTTCGGTTGTACCATACCGGTTAAGCGGGATACCTTCAAGATATTTTTTTTGAATATTTTCGGGAATTGCCTCTGTCATCGCAGTTTGAATATATCCGGGTGCAACGGCATTAACCCGTATTCCGCGGGAAGCAAATTCTTTTGCAGCAGACTTGGTTAAGCCAAGCAATCCGGCTTTAGATGCAGCATAATTGACCTGTCCTATATTGCCCATTACACCGATGATTGAAGATATATTGACGATTGCCCCGCTCCGCTGCTTGAACATCTTACGCGTAACCGCACGGATACAGTTAAATGCGCCCTTGAGATTTACACTTAATACCATGTCCCACTGTTCATCGGTCATGCGCATTATGTAACCGTCTTTTGCGATACCTGCATTATTTACCAGAATGTCGAGTGATGTAAACCGGTTTGTGATGCTTTCGACCATTTTTTTGACTGCCTCCGGGTGCACAATATCCGCAATTTCAACAGCAGCCTGCGCACCGCAAGCACGAGCTTCTTCAGCAGCGGCTTCGGCTAATTCCTTATTAATATCGTTAATAACGACATTTGCACCGGATTTCGCCAGTGCAAGCACTATCGCTTTTCCTATACCCTGTGCTGCTCCCGTTACCAGAGCGGTCCGGTCGTCTAATCTGTATACGTTATCCACGCTAAAACTCTATTGCATCCTTGAATTTTGCATTATTTACAAGCGAACTTTAGCTACTTTTCCCCTGTTTCTTAGCCTGTACTATTGTTTTCAGGTCTTCGACAGTTCCGGCATTGTAACAGAAAACATCTTTATCAATACGTTTTACCAAGCCCTGCAGCACCCTGCCGGCACCGACTTCAATAAAAGCATCAATGCCGGTGTGCGCCATATATCGTACCGAATCACTCCATCGTACCGGATTTAATAACTGTTGCTCGAGATTTTGTTTAATTTCTTCCGGTTCTTGTTCCGGCTTTGCGGTTACGTTTGCTACAACCGGAATTTTTGCTTTTTGAAATGAAGTATTACGAATCTGTTCTATAAGCCCGCCCAGAGCATCTGCCATAAGTGGAGAATGAAATGCTCCGCCGACATTGAGTTCAACAACTTTTCGGACACCGTTTTCTTTAGCAATTTTCATTGCCTGATTCACACCTTCGACCGAACCGGATATAACAATCTGCCCCGGTGCATTATAGTTCGCAGGCTGGACAATACCGGCGCTTTGAGCCTTCATGCAAATAATTTCCGCTGTTTTATCGTCGCAACCGATAAGAGCAGCCATGGTGCCCGGCGACTTTTCACCGGCTGTTTGCATTAATTCTCCACGCACTTTGACAATACGCAGAAGGTCTGAAAAATATGCAATGCCGGCAGCCGCCAGCGCAGAGTACTCACCCAGGCTGTGTCCTGCCGCTATGACCGGCATTATATCGCGGGAAGCAAGCAGGTTTGTTATAGCAACGCTGTGTACAAAAAGAGCCGGCTGGGTAACGTATGTCTGTTTTAATATATCATCCGGTCCATCAAATGAATACTGTTTAACCGGAAATCCAAGAATTTCCTCTGCTTCGTCGTAAAGAGTACGGGCTTCTTCAAATGCCTCGTATATATCGCGTCCCATACCAACGATTTGAGACCCTTGACCAGGAAAGATGAATGCAAAACCACCCATAAGAATGCCGAATGTCGAATTATAAATAAATAATAAAAATGATTAATTCGAGATTCGTACTTAGTAATTCATTAAAATCTTACCAATACCGCTCCCCATGTAAAACCGCCGCCGAACACGGTCATCAAGCAGAGGGATCCTTCGGGAAGCAATCCTTTCTTGCGGGCTTCATCGAGTGCAATGGGCACTGATGCGGCGGATGTGTTGCCGTACCGGTCAACATTAATATATACTTTTTCCCGGTTGATGCCGGTTCGCTCAGCGAGCGTATCGATAATCCTGATATTAGCCTGATGGGTAATAAGCAAATCTACATCATTTATTGAGACATTTCCACGTTCCAGAACCTTATACATTGCTTCTTCCATTGAACGGACGGCATATTTGAAGACTTCGCGACCCTGCATATTAATCACCGGCAGCATCTTTTTACCTTCATGGTCAAAGTACTCTTTTATCGGATTATGCCCGGGATTCATAAGTAGATATGAGAGCCGGCCGTCGCTTTTCATATATGTAGCTAAAATGCCTTTATCTCCGGTTGAGGGCTGCAGAACTGCTGCACCTGCTCCATCGCCGAATAAAACACATGTGTTCCGGTCTTCCCAATTTGTTATGCGGGTTAACGTTTCACTCCCAATAACAATAACATTCTGAACGTTATTGGCTATAAACAACCCGTTTCCAATATTTAAACCGTATATAAACCCGGAGCAGGCTGCCATAACATCGAATGCGGCGGCATTTACTGCACCGAGTTTCTCCTGAACGTAGCATGCTGTGGCAGGAAAATTAACATCGCCTGTTACCGTTGCAACAATGATAACATCAATGTCTTCATTGCGAACACCCGCCTCATCAAGAGCCTTTTTGCTTGCTTCCACACACAGGTCGGAATTTTCGACATCATCTGAAACGATATGCCGTGTTTTAATGCCGGTTCTTGAAGTTATCCACTCGTCAGAAGTGTCGACTATTTTTTCCAGATCTTGATTAGTCAGGATCTTATCCGGAACGGCAAAACCTGTTCCGGCAATTTTTGAAATCGGACATTCGTTCAACTGTTCTCCTTGTATTGTGCGATTTCTTTACGAATTTCCCCTTGAATGTCTCGTTCAAAAATAGTCATAGCGGAAAAGAGAGCCGATTTTATCGCCTGCGGTGATGAATGACCATGACCAATCATTGAAACACCATTTATACCTAAAAGGGGCACTCCTCCATGATGTTCATAGTTATACATTTCTTTATACTGGATAAGAGGTTTTCTTAACAGTATTTTTCCAATCCTGTAAAAGAGGTTATTACCCAACTTCTTCTGAAAAATTACCTCAAATGCTGTTCCATACGTTTCGAATAACTTTAACAGTATATTTCCTACAAAACCATCGCACACAACAACATCGGCTGCGCCTGCGAAAATATCGCGTCCCTCAATATTCCCGACAAAATTTAAACTGCTACTGCGTAATAAGTTATGCGCTTCTATTGTGGCAGCATTGCCTTTTGATGGTTCTTCACCGATATTAAGCAGTCCGATACGGGGTTTTTCCGTATTTAAAAAATATTTTACAAATGTAGCGCCCATTATACCGAAATGAAAAAGATGACGCGGTTTACAATCAGTATTTGCCCCGATGTCCAGCAGGAAGGAAGTTCCGGTATAAGTTGGATAGAATACTCCGATGGAAGGTCTGATTACACCCTCGATTTTTCCTGCGGCTAACATTGAAGCAGCCATAAACGCGCCTGTATTCCCTGCGCTGAATATAGCATCAACATTTCCTTCCCGAAGCATATCGGCAATTTTTGCAATAGACGAATTTTTTTTGCCTTTAAGGGCATCCACCGGGTGATCACTCATACTTACAACTTCAGGGGTATGTTCTACGGAAATTGTATCATCAAAATCGGACAGGTCCGGGGCAATACGATTGATTTTATCTGCATCACCAACCAGTATTACCTTAAATCTACCATGTGCCTGGGAAGTTGTAAGCTTCACCCCTTCAATTATTGCAGCAGGGGCATAGTCACCGCCCATTGCATCTACGGCTATTTTACAGATTTTTGTTGCCATCTTTTTTACGATTCGCGCGGAAAATATGCTTCACGATTGTTATAATATCCGCAGTTCGGGCATACACGATGCGGCTGCTTCGGTTGATGACAATGCGGGCATTCCATCAATGTTGGAACTGAAAGCTTCCAATGAGTTCTACGTTTATCACGACGGGATTTTGATACTTTTCGCTTTTGTAAAGCCACCCTCCCAACCTCCAATAGTTAGCTTTTAACTATAAAAATAATGAATTTCAATGATTTGTCAATTATACTACTTTGTTATTTATTTATTTTTAAACTTCACAGCTGCACTTACTCCATTTGGAGCTTTTTTAGCGCATCCCAGCGGTGGTCGATTAATTTATGGGAACACTTGCATTTTGCCATATTCAGGTTTACACCGCAGGTAATACACAATCCTTTACACGTGTCTTTACACACAACCTTCATCGGTAAATTCAAGATGATATTTTGTCTTATGTCATCAGTTAAATCTGCGGTATCCTTGCCTGCCGGTAAAAAATACAGGTCTTCCTGTTGATGTTCAGGATCAAGGGATGGATTCTCCGTATAAATCAATTTCGTACTTACTTTGTAAGACCGTATAAAATCGTCCAGACAGCGGTCGCATGCAAATTTTACTTTTGTACTTGTTGTAACCGTTATGTAATAATTTCTGCCCTGAACATCTATAAGGATACTCGAATCTAAATTTTCTGAAAAGTGCTCGTTATCCAGTTCATATTTTTTTACAGGCTCGGAAACAAAAAATGAATGTTCACCTTGCTTCAGCCCGCGTAATTTTATCTCCATTTATGAACTCCACATGGATAAAGTCAATGATTTTTACTGCAAAGGTACAGACCTCCTGAGGAGTATAATCACATTGAATCGTTATTGCATACGCACTATGTTTAAATATCAGAGTTCACTTTATATAAATGAAATGCTATTTGACCAAATTCGCCGTATCGATTGCTATAACAAGCTCTTCATTCGTTGGGATCACAAAAATTTTCACCCGTGAATTTTCACTGCTAATTTCTTTTTCCATACCGATTGCTTCTTTATTTTTTTTAATGTCTAATTCAATGCCTTGAAATTCAAGCCCTTCGAGCGATTTTTCACGTGTACGTGGTGAATTTTCACCGATTCCCCCGGTAAAAACAATAGTATCTAACCCGCCCATTGCTGCAGCATAAGCGCCTATGTATTTCTTCAGCCGGTAGCAGAAAACGTTAAATGCAAGTTCCGCCTGGGAATCACCTTTATCTATCATTTCTTCAATATCCCGCATATCACTGCTTGTGCCCGATATACCCACCAGCCCGCTGTGTTTATTGAGCATGGTTGTCGCTTCCGAAGGTGTCAATTCTTCGCGCGCCATTACCTGGAGCACAACAGCAGGATCAAGGTCTCCCGACCGGGTCCCCATCAACAATCCTTCCAACGGTGTAAATCCCATAGACGTATCAATTGATTTTCCTTTTTTTATGGCTGCAATGCTGCACCCGTTTCCAAGATGACAGGTAATCGTATTAAGTTCGGTTATATCTTTTTTCTGTATATCACGCACTCGCCGAGAAACATAATAATGCGAGGTTCCATGAAATCCGTACCGTCTGATACTGTATCGTTTATATAGCACGTACGGTATACCGTAAATATATGCATAATCCGGCATATTTTGGTGAAACGCAGTATCAAAAACAGCGACCATCGGTACACCGGGTAAAATTTGCATGCAGGCATTAATGCCTTTTAAGTTATGGGGATTGTGCAATGGGGCATATTCAATACAATCACGAATTCTTTTTAAAACCTCATTGTTTATCAAAACAGAGTCTGAGAAATACTCTCCACCGTGAACGACGCGATGACCTATCCCGACAATTTCGCTTTTATCCTTAAGAACCCCATATTCTTCATGAGTTAAAATATTCAGGATATTACTGATCGCAACAATGTGATCAAGAATCTCTCCCGATATCTTGACGGGCTCCTTTCCCGGAACCTCCATCGTTAGCAATGCTCCGGGCATACCGATCTTTGAAACTATCCCTTTTGCAACAAGGGTCTGGTTCTCGACATTAATCAACTGATATTTAACTGAAGAACTACCACAATTCAACACCAGAATCTTCATAATACCCTATCACCGATCTCAATTAAAATGATTTACGAAGTTCGAATATTGGAATTTAGAATAATTGAGTCATGTACATGCTATTATCATTCGACATTCACCATTTCCCGCGTCTCAGCAGTTTATCTATGATTATCATTATCATACTTGTAAAATCCCTGACCTGTCTTAACACCGAGATGTCCCATTCGGACAAGCTTTCTCAGGATCGGACATGGGCGATACTTTAAATCGCCGAGTTCCCTGAAAAGGATTTCCATCCATTTTAATACTTCATCTAATCCCATCTGATCCGCTAAATGCAGCGGTCCGACGGGAAAATTGAATCCCAATTTCATCGCCTGGTCAATTCCTTCAACCGATGCGACACCTTCCATATAGATATGCATTGCTTCATTCAATAATGTTACGATAAGCCGTGTAGAAACAAAGCCGGGATATTCAAATACTTCTACAGGCGTCTTATCGATAGATTCAGCAAATTTTTTAACGTATTGGAATGTTTCATCGGAAGTTTTTAATCCACGCACTATTTCAACCAGTGGTATTTTCGGAACCGGCAGAAGGAAATGCATGCCAATTACTTTATCTTCTCTTCGTGTTGCTTTTGCTAATTCAGTCAAACTTAACGATGATGTATTGGAAACAAAAACCGTGTCTCTCGGGGTATAGTAATCGAGCTCTTTCAATAAATTCTTTTTTTCTTCCATGTCTTCGACAATCGATTCAATAACAAGTTCACATTCCCCGACCTCTTCTATAGACTTTCCCTGTTCAATTCTGGCTAAGATAGCACGTTTATCTGCAGCAGTCATACGCCATCTTTCTATTTCATGGTCCATGCTGTCGCCCAGCGCTTTTAAACCATTTTCAAGGAGACGCTGATTGCGGTCAAATAATTTTACTATGATTCCATGCTGAGAAATTGTCTGGCTTATGCCCTGCCCCATCAAACCTGCTCCAAATACTGCAATTTTACCAACCGGCGAGGCTTCACCTGCATGAGCCGCATCTATTAATTCAAACTTTTTTAATTTCTTCTTAGTATTTTCTATTTTATTCTCTTTATTTGCCATAAGCATTACTCCAATTACGAACCACTCTTATTCGAAAAAAAATATTTTATCTCAAATTTTGCATTTTCAAGAGAATCGCTTGCATGAATTAAGTTGTTTTGCTTACTTTCCGCCCATTCTCTTCGAATCGTCCCGGGGGCTGCCTGAGCCGGATCGGTGGCGCCAATTACTTCCCGCAGTTTAGCTATTGCATTTTCACGCTCCAGCAGCATGATAAACACCGGTCCCGAAGTCATGAATTCAACGAGGTCATCAAAAAACGAGCGGTCTTTATGTACGTAATAAAATCCTTCGGCTTCTTTCTGAGTCAGATGCTTAATCATTCCGTTTACAAATGCAAATCCTTCATCCTCGAGACGATTGATTACTTTGCCCATGAGCCTTCGACGGAGACAGTCCGGTTTGAGAATTCCTAAGGTTCTTTCCATTGGACACCATCCAAAATTAGTATCACCTGTATAACGGAATACTGAATATGCACTGTCTCAGCTAAGTATGTATTGACTATATTAATAATGTGACTTACACGGCAATAATGTAACCGGTTTCCTCAGAGGTACAAGATTATATATAATAAACCGGAACAAAATTGTAAATTCGTACAAAATTACAAATTAGAAATATAAACAATTATTTATTTATATGGTAGTGATTTTTAATAAGGTCTAAAATAATTTTATAAAGATATTTTAAAAAAACAGGTTCGGTGCAAGCCGAACCTGAAAATGCAGTATTGTACTTCTGTAGAGCCTTAATCGGATATATTCAGCCCGATGTATTCTCCCGCTTACAATGTCCCGTTCAGTACTTTTTGAACGGTAATACCTATGTCTCCCGGGCTTTCGACCACGAAGATATTTGCCTCTGTAAGAGCAGCTTTTTTTTCGGCTGCGGTGCCTTTGCCGCCGGCAATTATGGCGCCGGCGTGCCCCATCCTTCTTCCGGGCGGCGCTGTGGCGCCGGCAACAAAACTGACAACCGGCTTATTAAATTCCGCATTGACATATTCTGCCGCTTCTTCTTCCGCGGTTCCCCCTATCTCACCAATAATAACCACGGCATCCGTTTCGTCATCATCCTTAAATAATTTCAGCAAGTCAACAAACGTCGAACCGATGACCGGATCACCGCCGATTCCGATACAGGTGCTCTGACCCAGACCAAGCTTTGTAAGCTGGTCAACCGCTTCGTAGGTAAGTGTGCCGCTGCGGGAAATCACACCGATATTCCCCTGCATATGAATATCGCCTGGCATTATGCCGATTTTAGATTGTCCGGGCGATATTATGCCCGGGCTGTTTGGACCTATTACACGGGTGGGTTTATCTTCGAGAAAGCGTTTTACTTTTACCATCTCGAGCGCAGGAATCCCTTCGGTAATACAGACTACAACATCCAAGCCTGCTTCCGCAGCTTCCATGACACCGTCTGCGGCGAAAGCCGACGGTACAAATATACCGGAAGCATTTGCACCGGTGGCATTTACTGCCTCGCGCACCGAATTAAACACCGGTATATTTTCAAATGTCTGCCCACCTTTACCGGGTGTTACACCGGCTACAACTTTTGTGCCGTACTCAACCATTAACTTCGTGTGAAACGATCCTTCACCTCCGGTTATACCCTGTACAACAACCTTCGTATTAGAATCAATTAGTATGCTCATCTTCCATTTCCCTATATTAAATTTAACCGCAAAGCCCATGGAATTGCGAATGTCGAAGTGTGAATGTCGAATTAAGAAACAAACATGGAATTGCGAATGTCGAGTGTCGAAGTACGAATTTTAAATGTCGAAGTGATTACTGTTATTATTTATTAGCAATTTGTCACTCTACATTCGCAATTCGTAATTCGTCACTCGCACTTCAATTAAGTGCGGCGACTACTTTCCCTGCACAATCCTTGAAATCGTTTGCAATAATGAACGAAAGTGACGACTCCTCTAAAATTTTTGCCGCAAGCTCTGCATTATTTCCCTGGAGCCGTACGATGACCGGCACATTAACCTCAATCTGTGAAAGAGCCTCTTTAATCCCGTTAGCGACGCGGTCGCATCGCACAATACCTCCAAAGATATTCACAAGTACCGCTTTGACGTTTGGGTCGGACATCAGAATAACAAAACCGTTTTTGACTGTATCAACATCGGCAACGCCTCCGACATCAAGGAAGTTAGCCGGTGAGGCGCCTGCCAGCTTGATAAGGTCCATTGTTGCCATTGCCAGTCCTGCACCATTGACCATACAGCCGATATTTCCGTCAAGTCTGATGTAATTAAGCTTGTATTTGCTCGCTTCGACTTCGAGCGGTTCTTCTTCATCTTTATCTCTGAATTCAACAATGTCTTTGTGCCGGTACAGCGCATTATCATCGATATTGATTTTTGCGTCGAGTGCGATAACGTCGCCGCCGCCGGTTATGACAAGCGGATTTATTTCGGCTAACGAGGCATCGGATTCAACATAAGCCTTATATAAAGCCTGCATAAAAGCTATGCCTTTTTTCAGAGTATCACCCTCAAGATTTAATCCGAATGCAAGCCTGCGTGCCTGAAAAGGAGCAAAACCAACCGCAGGGTCGATATATTCTTTCAGAATTTTTTCCGGGGATTCGGCAGCAACTTTTTCAATTTCCACGCCGCCCTCAGTGCTCACCATGAACACCAAACGCGACGTTGAACGGTCGAGAACAACTCCAAGATACAGTTCCCGGCTAATATCAATGCCTTCTTCAATTAACAGTCTTCTGACGATTCGTCCCTCGGGACCCGTCTGGTGCGTTACCAGGTTCATGCCCAGCATCCCGGAAGCTATTTCTTTTGCTTCTTCCGGACTGTTCGCTA
>LJUD01000062.1 GCA_001304035.1 bacterium SM23_31
CGGTCGATATTAAGCGCTTCAAACACTTTTTCCTGGATGTCCCGCCGGTGAATCCGGATACTGCCGCTGCCGAGTTCATAACCATTCAAAACAATATCGTATGCCCTGGAGCGTACACGTCCCGGGTCGCTTGTCAAATATTCCAAATCTTCAAGAACAGGGGACGTAAACGGGTGATGCGTAGGTACATACTGATCAGCCTCCTCATCGTATTCGAAAAGAGGAAATTCGGTTACCCATAACAAAGAGTATTTTTCTTTAGGCGGCAATTTGAAGCGTTTTATCAGTTCGAGGCGAAAGCTCCCGAGAACATTCGGGTACGTTTTTTTTGTTTCCGCAATAATTAAAATCGCGTCTCCCGAACTTGCCTTCATTTTTCCCTTAATACTATTTTTATGATCCCCGGATAAAAACTTTGCCGCAGGTCCCATTAAGCCGTCTTCGGCTACTTTAAACGTAACCAAACCATTTGCCCCGAGGTTCTTGGTAAATTCGGTTAACTCGTCTATTACTTTTCTGGATATGTCTGCCTTGCCTTTGAGTACTAACCCGCAGACTTTACCACCTTGTTTCACGGTTTCGCTGAATAATTTAAAATCCGACTGTTCTGCAATATCACTGATATTAACAATCGGTACATCCCAGCGCAAATCGGGTTTATCGGTGCCGTACTGAGCCATAGCCTCATTGTACGTCATTCTAAAAAAGGGGACTGACAATTTGGCGTTGAGCACTTCATCGAAAAGAGCTGCAAACATTCCGTCAATCGTTTTATATATATCTTCTTCATCAACGAACGCCATTTCCATATCAACCTGAGTAAATTCCGGCTGGCGGTCGGCACGCAGGTCCTCATCCCTAAAACATTTCACTATCTGAATATATTTATCCATTCCTGCTACCATCAATATCTGCTTGTATGTTTGAGGAGATTGGGGCAATGCATAAAAATTACCGGGGAAAACACGGCTCGGCACGAGGTAATCGCGGGCGCCTTCCGGGGTGCTCTTCATCAGCATTGGGGTTTCTATTTCGAGGAATCCCTGTGCGTTAAAATACTTCCTGATCGATTGATAGCAGCTATGCCGCAGCTGTAAAATTTTCTGCATGCTGTGCCGCCGGAGGTCGATATAACGCCATTTAAGCCGGATTTCTTCAGCTACTTCTCCCGTTTCGGTTAAGGAGAACGGTACCGGTTTGCTTTCGTTTAATATCTGTATTTCGGAGGCGCGTATTTCGATTTCACCGGTCTCAAGTTTCAGATTCACCATACCTTCCGGGCGGGGTTCGACTTCTCCCTTTGCCGCCAGAACGAACTCCCGGCGCAGCTCTTTCGCTATTCCGTGTGCATATGCGTCTTTGCTCAAATCGAAAACTACCTGGGTTACGCCGTACCTGTCCCGTAAATCTATGAAGCGCACTCCTCCATGATCCCGCCAATTGTCCACCCAACCGTTCAATATTACCGCCTTCCCTATATCCTTCTTCCGGAGTTCGCCGCAGTTATGGGTGCGCTTGAGAAATGTTCCCTGCATCTTATCCATTATTTATACCTTTTTACGAAATTTATTATTGCAGTTCACCAATCATCTAATTGGTGACCTCAATTCCAAAACACCTGTTCAAATAAGTATTCTACAGATTTTCGATAAATTTAATACTTCCTTTTAGAACCGAATGCATTCTTAAGTCGTAAAATCCCTTTTCCGCGTTCCTCTTTCTATTGTTGTTCCCGCCGACTATCACTTCACAAAGACCATTTTGCGCGTTTTTGTGAATCCCGGCACAGTCATTCTATAGAAATATACCCCTGATGCAACAATTTGCCCGGCATCGTTAGTGCCGTCCCAAATGAAGAAATACATCCCGGTTGATAAGCTGCCCGCATGCAGAGTTCTAACATGCCTGCCGGCTATATTATAAATGTCCAGGTTTAAAACTGCCCCTTTTTCTAATCCCACTTTGATCGTAGTTGTTTGATTGAACGGATTCGGGTAGTTAGCCGACAGAATAAAATTATCAGGTGCCGTCCTTCTGCTGCCGGGTGTATTTGTGACCACTGAATCCCCGGATATAAGCTCGAAAGAAGTTTCACTGCTTTCACCGGGGAAAACGGTGCTACCCCCGTTTAAATCTTCTCCGTAAAAATAAAATTTTATAAGCTCTCCCGTAATCACGGGAGGAATTATAGCAAAATATTTCGAATCTACTCCTGTTGAGGTTAATGGAACGGATGTGAAAGATGCTCCTTCGCCGACTGCGTAGTATAACCGGAGCGTTGAGCTGTTGAGACCGGATTTCGAAATAACGCTAACTTCGATCTTATTACCTTCCGGGACAATTTCAACCTCCGGAATATTGCTGAAAGCCGGACCGAAGTATGTTACTGCCGAAAACGCATCAATGACTCCCCACCCGTACGTGTTGTCCGGTGAGACACTGCGGCTTGCTGTCTCTTTCAGCGCACTCATCACCTGAAAGGGAGTGAGTTCTGGATGTGCAGAAATTATCAACGCTGCCGCTCCCGCAGCAAGAGGGCATGCAAGTGATGTGCCATTTTGGGGAGCATAGCCGGTATAATTACCGGACAATGCAGAAAGTACCTGAAATCCCAGTGCAACTATATCAGGCTTGGTCCTCCCGTCTGCAGTTGGTCCGCGGGAACTGAATCCTACAATATTACTGTCGGAGTAGACGGCACCAACGGCTAAGACGTTATCGCCATCAGCCGGTGCGCCGACAATTCTCCATGAGATCATGCCATCATTACCGGCAGAAACAACAACTACTATTCCTTTTTCGACAGCCAGATCGGCGGCTATTGTTGTTACTGCCGTATTTCCATCCATATCAGCCGGTGTATAATAAGACACATCTGTAAAATCCGTGTAGCCGAGCGAACTGGAAACAACGTCCACTCCAAGACTGTCGAGCCATTCAATTCCTGCAACCCAATAGTCCTCCTCAATAGACGTTTCACCGGATATGTCTTCGGTTTTTGCCAGCGCAAATCGTGCGCCATGTGCCGAACCTATAAGCCTGCCCTCTTTATACCCTGCAATTGCCGAAAGTACTGCCGTGCCGTGATTGTCCTGATCAAAAACATCCTGACCTATCTCATTCGAGGTAATCTCATCTTTGTTTATAAAATCATATTCTGCAATGACCGTTGCCTGCTCCAGCGCTTCATGGTTGAGGTTGTACCCGGAATCGAGCATCCCTATCAAAATCCCATTGCCGGTTATGCCGGCCTGATGCACGTCTGTCGTTCGAATAATTTTATTCTGGATATACGAACTGCCATATAATTGCGGCATATCCTTGGAGAGTAACGGCTGCAAGGGACTTATTTGCTCCCCTACAACGGGCTTTGGTGCAGAAAAGCGCGCAACCTTGCGAACTTCCCTCACGAATGGGAGATTCCGAACTAATTCTACTTGATACCCGGTTAAATAAAACGAACCGGCGTTCAACCACTTAGAAAGCGTAACGGGCTTCAAACCAAGCTCCGCAAGTTGCTCCAGGTAGCGGACAGGTACAGGCAGGTCTGTTTCATGTATCAACATACCTCCGGGTATTTTTTGCCTCCTTTTTAGCGACCGCTCGCTTAACAGCGTGCGCTGAAATGATGCATCCCGCGTGGCTTTTGCAAGAAGGGAGGCATCTTTTCCTGTAAAAAATACCCAGTATTTCTCCGGTGGATTACTGCCTGAAATTAACAGCGTTCCGGACAACATTACGCACAAAAACATTATAGCAATACGACGACTCATTTTATTGCCTATAAAGATTTTTTCCATAAAGCGGTAACATATACAAAATGTTTCTTAAAAAATATACATGTACATACAATCTACTGCGGTGTAATGCCTTACGCTCATATATTAAAATGTAATTATAAAATTCATTATAAACCAATGAAATTTCCAATACGGCAGAGGCAAGCTTTAAACGGTACTTGACATTTTGATTCTCCGTGGTCGCCAAAATCACCTCCAGACTAACCAGATAAATGCTGCACCGCTGACGGTAGCGGCTATTGTGTATGGCAGCCCTATTTTCATAAAAGACCAGAAAGAAACCGGATGACCCTCCCTGCGGAGAATACCGACTGACACAATGTTGGCTGCGGCGCCGACCGGCGTGATATTACCACCCATACAGGTGCCGATCAGCAAACCGAATACCAGCAGATATTCCGACCCTATTTCGAGTCCCATTTCGTGCGTAACCGGGATCATCAGGGTAATAAACGGCACATTATCAATAACCGCCGAAACAGCAACGGAAAATAATATTATAAATAAATAACTTAAAAAAATATCTGAGCCCAAATAGTTAACTAACAAATTTTTTAAGCTTACTATTAATCCGACGTCTTCAAAAGCGCTCACCAGAACAAAAATCCCCGCAAGAAAAAATGTGGTGTCCCAATCATAACGCCTGAGAATATGGATTACTTCCTTTTTATTAAAGGATATTCCCCAGATAATTGAAATTACTGCAAAAACCGTGCAAATCGTTCCGCTCAACCAGAGAAAATTTTTGTCAAATATTGGAGCAATCGCCAAACCCACAACCATCAGGCAGAGAAGAACTGTCGGCGTCCAGCTTGTAACACTTGTTTTTTTGATACTCACAACCGGTTCTTTATTTTTTCTAAAGAAAAAATACAGCACAAGAAACGAAAAAAATGCACTAAATTCAACTGCAAAAAATACACCAAGATTCCCATGATAAACAAAAAAATCATTAAAACTCATTTTGAGCTGACCCGCAAGAATCATACTCGGCGGGTCCCCGATGAGTGTTGCCGTGCCCTGGAGGTTGCTTGCAACTGCAATTCCAATTAGCATAGGCACCGGCGATACCTTCAGCTTTTTTATTACCTCTAAGGCAATCGGCGCAGTAATCAAAACTACGGCTACGTTCTCAATAAAAACGGAAAGAAACCCGGACATGATACATACGCGCAGCATTGCAGAGCCGGTACTTTTCGATCTCCCTATTAATATGTCTGAAAGAAACGCGGGTACGCGGGAAAATGAGAAAAATTCTGCGAGAACTAACGTTCCGGCAAATATACCGATAACATTCCAGTTTACTCTGGTAATTACATGATAATAACGAAGCACGCTAAAGAATACAATTATTAAAATACCGCACCATATTGCAACGGCACGGCGACGCTTGAAAACTACCAAGTATAGATAAACCAGAATAAATACAACAAGAACTAATATTTTTTCGTTCATATGCCTATTCGATGAACAGCATTACAGTCGATACGGTTCGGCAGCAGTATCCTGTTTTGCAATCAAGATTTTAGGAACATAATTATATTTCCCTGCAAGAGGCTTGTATACAGTTTGGAATGCCAGTTCCGGCCGGTTATTTTCCTTGCTGAGGTGGGCTAAATAGATTCCCCTTAATTCTTTACACATGACACACTGTAATAATTCTAATGCGTTATCATTTGATAAGTGTCCGTGCGGGCCTGAAATACGCTGTTTTAGATACTCGGGATAGCTTCCATTCCAGAGCATATCAATATCATGATTCGCCTCAAGTACAATGAGAGATGACATTTCCAAACAACTTACAACCGTATCAGTGATAGAGCCGATATCAGTTACATACCCAATTTTTTTGCAGCCTGAAGAAAATGTAAATCCTGCCGGATCGGCTGCATCGTGTAGAACCGGAAACGTTTTAACACTCATCCCATTCAATTCTATATTTTCACCTGTTTTGAACGATCCGACCTTCCCCTTAACTACTTCTTTTACTTCATCAAACAAATTTTCATATGTACCTTCGCTGACATAAATTGAAACAGAATGTTTTCTTGAAAATTCTTTCATACCCCTAATATGATCAAAATGCTCATGAGTAATAAATACAGACGATATACTTTCGGGAGAAATTCCACATAATCTTAATCTTCTACTCAATTCTCTGTAAGAAAAACCGATATCAACAAGTATTGAGTGCTCACCTTTTTGAATAACTGCTGCATTACCGCCGCTGCCGCTTCCAAGAATTGTTAAAAGCATTACAATATCTAAATTTAAAATATACGTTGAACCACGATTAATTATTAAAATCTAAAAGAAAGATAATCACAATGCCGCTGCAATGAGCAAAGCAATGCAGCAATCTCAAAACAATAAAAAACGCCTGATTATTTTTCTAATATCCAAATTAAGTTCACAGTTTTTGTATCATTTTAATCCGAATGTTTTAATTCTCAAATTAATAGTATATTAACAAAAAGTCAAGCTTAAAAAAAGTCGTGGGAAACACAGACCGGTTGTCTTAATAACCGGTTTAAACAATGTGTATAAGCCGGATTGTAATGTTAATAAATATGGCATATTAACAATACTTACAATACCCCGGGCATTCTCTACCTATATACACATTTTTTCCACATACTCTTAACACGTTATTAATAATACTTTAATCATTTTTACACGATGTGAACGATTTTTATTTTTCTATATTTTGACATATATATTGTAATTAAATCTTCTCATATACAACATAGAGCACTATACTTATTCTATTTAATATCCGGTTGTCCGGTTGTACACAGGTCTAATAATAGTAATAATAACTTATAATTAAAGATATATTAAAGATATTTAGAAAAACGTGTAATACATATGGAAGAGTGCATTAAAATTACATTATTTTTTCCTTGTAAATAGTTCAAAATTTTGCTAATTTAAAAAGTTTAGGTTTCTATTTTTTAAGAAAATAGGCGTTTTTAAAAATATTTACGGCTGGCTTTTTTAATGTAATATTAAAACAGCTAAAATTCGGGAGGATATGATATGAAATTTAGCATTCCATGTTCCGAACTGAAAACGGGATTGCAAAAAGTTATAAGTGTAATTCCTACAAAAACCACACTTCCGATTCTCGGTCATATCCTCTTTGAGGCAAGAAACGGACAATTAACTTTAACTACAACAGACCTTGAAGTTACGCTCAAAACACAGGTTCAGGCAACTATTGAATCTGAAGGTAGTGTTACAATTCCGGGGCGTTTGATATTTGACGTAGTCCGGGAACTTCCGGATATTCCTTTGAATATTGTTAAGGATGAAAATAACAGGATTGTGTTAACATTTTCAAAGAACAAGTATTCGTTTTTCGGTGAAGATGCTAATAATTATCCGAAATTGCCCGCTATAGATGTTAAATATGAAATTACCTTTGATAAGAAAAAACTTAAACGTTACGTAGAAAAGACAGTTTTTGCAACCTCAACTGATGAATTACGCCCGGCGCTTATGGGGGTTCTTTTTCAGGTAGGCGAAAACGATTATAAAGCTGTTTCTACTGACGGGCACAGGCTTGTAAAGATTATTGATAAAAGTTTTAAAGCCCAGAGTCCTATTGAAGACGTAATTGTTCCGGTGAAAGCACTGAACTTATTGTTGAAAAATATTGAAGGCGACGAAGATATAAAAATATCATTTGCTGCGAATTACATTGTTTTTGATCTTGAAAGTGCGTCCATCAGCGCAACACTTATTGAGGGTAAATACCCCGACTATGACAAGGTTATCCCTATAAATGAACACAAAAAACTGATTATTGACCGGGAAAAGTTTATTTCATCACTGAGAACGATTTCCGTACTTGCTAATAAAATTACTCAGCAAATAAAAATAAACCTCGAACCGGATAAAATAATCATTACTTCTGAAGATATGGACCTTGGCGAAGGAATAGAAATAATCGAAGCTGAATATACCGGCGAGCAGATGGAGATCGGTTTCAACTCAAATTATCTTTTGGATATTCTGACTCACCTCGATTCTGAAAATGTTATTTTTACTTTTAATACATCGGTGAGTGCGACATTGGTATTTCCCATTACTCAGGAAGAAAATGAAGACATTTTGATGCTTGTTATGCCAATAAAACTTAAAGATTGAAATATTATAAACTATAACTTGCAAATGTAGAATGTATCTTGTAACAATAAATGTTCTCAAATTTTATTTATTCGAAAATCGAAATTCGACATTTGCACTTGAATTATGCTGTTGCAAAAGCTGTCTTTAAAGAACTTTAGAAATTATGAGGATATCACTGTAGAGTTTAATCGAGGAGGGAATCTTTTATTCGGCGATAACGGTGAGGGTAAAACAAATTTTCTTGAGTCAATTTACTATTTATCCGTATTTCGCAGTTTTAAAAAAAGCAGCAGCAGTGAAATAGCGCGATGGGAAACGGACGGTTTCCACGTGTCCGGGTTCTTTGAAACAGGAAGTGCCATAAAAAGGTCTATAGATGTTTCCTGGAAAATAGGCCAGAAAAAGCGGGTATTTTTCGAGGGAGAACGAATCCCGAAAATTTCGGGATTAATCGGCATGTTCCCTGCCGTAATTATGTCACCGGAGAGCCAGGAGATTTCTCAGGGGTTGCCCCGGGAACGGCGGAGGTTTCTCGATATCTGCATTTCAATGGTAGACAGTGAATACCTGCAAAATTTAATGGCATACAAGAGAGTAATCAGGCAGCGGAATAAATTTCTTCTTTTGTACGTTCCGGGGAGGCAGAAATATTTAGCGGCATTAGAACCATGGGATATAAAACTGGTTCAGCATGGTACGTTTCTGATTAAGCGCCGTTTAGAGGCTATTGATAAGCTTTCTGCGGCATGCCGTGAAATGTATGCTGAAATTAGCGGGGGGCGTGAGGAGCTGACGGTTGAGTATCAGTCGACGATACCGGACCTGAATCGGATTGAGGAAAGTTTCCGGACCCAACTGATGTGTTCCCGTGATGATGAGAAGCGTAGAAAGACCACGCTTACCGGACCGCACCGGGATGATATAAAGTTCTGCTTAAACGGTTACGATGCAAGAAAATTCGCTTCGCAGGGGCAGCATAAAACGATATTGCTTGCTTTGAAGTCAGCTGAACTCAAATATATCTCTGAACATAAAGATATTCAGCCTGTAATCCTGTTGGATGACCTGTTCGCATTGCTTGATCGAACAAGAATCCTGGCATTCTTAAATATATTACGCAGTTACGGTCAGTTTTTTATCACGGCAAACAGCGAAATTAAGCCTGAAACGCTCCTTTCGCAAGCAGGATTTCAGGTATCGGAATTTTCGCAATATTTTGTAAAGGGGGGGCAAATCAAAAAGAACTGATGAAGACTTCGATAAAAAAACCGGAGAGACTTGACGAAATAATGAATAAACTTTTTGTCAAGCTTGGAATTTCGGATGGTGTAAAACAGCAGCAGGCAATGCTTATATGGCATGATGCCGTGGGGGAAACAATTGCAGGAGTCAGCACACCGGAACGTATTGAACACGGACGGATGTTTGTTAAGGTTGAAAATGGTTCATGGAGACAGGAGCTTCATCATTATAAACATACTATAATCAGGCGGTTGAATAAGAAGCTAAAAAAGAACGTAGTAAAGGAAATAATTTTTATTTAACAAAGGGCGAGGTAAACGTGACGGCAGCGTCAGCAGCAGCGGCACAATACAGTGCTAAAAGTATTCAGGTTCTTAAGGGGCTTGAAGCAGTTCGTAAACGACCTGCGATGTACATAGGCGACACCGGGAAGCGAGGGCTGCACCATCTTGTCAATGAAGTGATGGACAATAGTATTGACGAGGCAATGGCGGGATTTTGCACAAAGATTTCTGTAACACTGCATAAAGATGACAGCGTTACTGTACAGGACAACGGAAGGGGGATACCCGTTGATATACACCCTGTTCAGAAAAGACCCGCATTAGAAGTTGTTATGACTATGCTTCATGCCGGCGGGAAGTTCGATAAACACTCGTATAAAGTTTCTGGCGGATTGCATGGAGTTGGCGTATCCGTGGTGAATGCATTATCGGAATGGTGTGAGGTTGACGTATATCGTGACGGGAAAATATACAGGCAGAGGTACGGGAGAGGCGTACCGGAAGCTGACCTGGAGGAGGTTGGCAAGACTAAACAGGTCGGGACAAAAACTACTTTTCTCGCCGACCCGAGCGTCTTTTCCGGAATCATCTTCAGTTACGAAATCATTTCACAGCGATTGTTGGAACTGGCGTTCCTTAATAAAGGGCTTCTTATTGAATTGAAAGACGAGCGGTCAGGGGAAAATGCAAGGTATTATTCGAAAAAAGGAATTGCGGAGTTTGTTAAATATATTGACCAGAACCGCACCTCGCTGCATCCGGCAATAAGCCTTTCGGGTAAGCGGGATAATATTGAGATTGATATTGCGCTTAACTATAACGATTCTTATAATGAAAATATTTTAACCTATGTTAATAACATTAATACGGTAGAGGGCGGTTCACATCTTTCCGGTTTTAAAACTGCACTGACGCGCACGCTTAATAATTACGTATTAAGGAATAACCTGTTTAAAAACGACAAAAATACACTTTCCGGAGAGGACGTTCGCGAGGGACTGACGGCTGTTATCAGCCTGCGTGTTCCGAATCCGCAGTTCGAAGGGCAGACAAAGACCAAACTCGGTAACAGCGAAGTAAAAGGTATTTTAGAATCCCTCATGGGAGAAAAGTTGAATGAATTTTTAGAAGAGAATCCCTCTGTTGCCAGAAAAATTATTGAAAAAAGTCTCACCGCTGCACGTGCGAGAGAGGCAGCAAGAAAAGCAAGGGAATTAACCCGCCGCAAGAGCGCCCTGGAAGGAAGCGGTTTGCCGGGAAAACTTGCGGATTGCACATATACGGATCCGGCAGAATGCGAGCTTTACCTCGTTGAGGGCGATTCGGCAGGGGGCTCTGCAAAGCAGGGGCGCGACCGGCGGTTTCAGGCGATCCTTCCTCTTCGCGGGAAAATAATAAATGTCGAAAAGGCGAGGCTTGA
>LJUD01000063.1 GCA_001304035.1 bacterium SM23_31
CGGCAAGAGAAGCAGCGTTTCAAGTTGTGTCTATAGGTACAACGACCGGTTACGGTACGGCAAATTGGGAGCAGTGGAATGCAGTTTCACAGTTCATACTTTTTACCTTGATGTTTGTAGGCGGATGTGCAGGTTCTACGGGCGGAAGCATGAAAATTGTACGCATTATGCTGCTCATAAAGTACGGATTCGCAGAATTAAAAAAGGTGATCCATCCGGATGCAGTTATACTGATACGGTTCAATGGCAATCCTGTATCATCCGAGGTAATTACAAAAATCCTCAGTTTTTTCCTGCTGTTTGTAGGAATATTTGTAATTTCTACAATTATAATGGCAATGATGGGTCTCGATTTCATGACCGCTATGGGCTCGGTAGCGGCATCGATAGGGAATATAGGTCCCGGATTGGCTGATGTCGGTCCGACCGACAATTATGCTGCTGTTCCGGTCCCGGGTAAACTTCTATTGTCCTTTTTAATGCTCGTCGGACGCCTGGAAGTCTTCACCGTCTTGGTGCTGTTCCATCCCGCATTCTGGCGGAAATAAAATCTAATTTAGACGGGATTAACAAGATGAACAGAATAACCTGTTTGTCCTGTCAAAAAATTCGAATGAAAAACTGCTAAACTGTTAATAAAATATATTTTACAATGGACGATTACACGCTGTTGAAAAAACTGTATAAACACTTAAATATCAAGGAACTGCTGGAGTCCGAACCGGAGCTTTCCAGGCAGGATATCGATACGTTTTTTCAAAAGGTTCGGGACGCTCTCGGTATTCAGCCTGAAAGGAAAAAATCTAAAGTCAAAGCCCTCAGTTTATATACAGACGGTGCTTCACGGGGCAATCCGGGTCCTGCTGCGGTCGGCTGTGTCTTGAAGGATAATAAAGGTAACACACTGCTGGAAAAAGGAAGGAAAATCGGAAATGCAACAAACAACGTCGCAGAATATCAAGCACTGCTGTACGGGCTCGACCTTGCCGCACAATTTGCCCCGGAATCAATAACTATATTTTCCGACAGTGAATTGCTTATAAAGCAGATAACCGGCGCATATAAAACAAAAAATGAAAAATTGAGCGTATTAAAGGAGAAGGTTTTAACAAAATTGCATCAGTTTAAAGCATATTCATTCTTCTCGATTTCACGGGAACAAAATACCGCGGCAGACGCCCTTGCCAATAGAGCTCTCGATAAACAGTAATAATTATTTTTTGCGTCTCTGCACCTAGTACTCGGGGCGGTTGAAAATTTCTCAGGAGGTATTACAAATATGAAAATAGCCTTAGCTCAGATTTATGCAGGTGAAGATCGAAAAGCCAATATTGAAAAAGGTATTGCATATTTAGCCGATGCATCAAAACAAGGAGCGGATATTATCTGCTATCCGGAGATGTCGTTCTGCCGGTTTTTCCCGCAGTATCACGCTCAATCAAAGTATTTCGACTGGGCTGAGCCGGTTCCGGGTCCGCTTGTCGAGGCATTTCAAAAAGCATGTGCGCAGCATTCTATTGCAGCAATCATCAATATGTACGAAAAAAGCGAACCCGGTCAATATTTCGACTGTTCGCCGGTAATCGATAAATCCGGGAAATATCTTGGAAAATCACAGATGATGCATATTGCCGAGCTTCCGAACTATAACGAAAAGTATTATTACTGGGAAGGGAAAACCGACTATCCGGTTTTTGACATTGGAAATGTGAAAATTGGAATAGCAATCTGTTATGACCGGCATTTTCCCGAGCAGATACGCATCCTTACTCTCAAAGGCGCTGATATAATTTTTGTGCCTACCGCAACATCCTTATCAGAACTTAAAAATATCTGGGAAGTTGAAATGCAGGCAGCTTCGGTAGCAAACCAGGTATATATTGCCGTCGTAAACCATGCCGGTATCGACGATAAAATACATTATTTCGGTAAGAGCTTTGTAACGGACCCCTGCGGCGAAATTATTGCTATGGCAGGCGAGGCTGGAGATGAATTACTCGTTGTTGAGATAGATCTTGATAAGATAGATAAAACACGGCGGCAGCTTCCGTTCTTGCGCGACCGCCGCCCGGAATCGTACACAGACCTGATCGATATAGATTAGTATAATGAATTTAAAAATATCTCGCCGCAGAGCGACAACTTCGTGGCAAAGCCGCTGAGGCGTAAATAAAAGTACTTTGAGAGAATAAAACTTTTTAACAGATTTTCTAACATTTACGCAAAAATAATACTATTGAAAGAATACCATGCGCTTTTGCCGGAGATCAATCTAAATTCTCTGTGAACTCTGCGCTCTCAGCGGTTAATTTATAATTTTAATATTGGAGGAGTTATGGAATTTGAAAACCTTTTATACGATGTCAAGGATAGAATTGCAACAGTAACTGTCAACCGTCCTGACAAGGCAAATGCCCTTAATGCGCAGACAATGCTGGATATTATGGCGGCATTCTCCCAGCTTAAAATCAATCCGGACGTGCGGGTTGGTATTCTGACCGGCAGCGGTGAAAAATTCTTTGTTGCCGGTGCGGATATTAATGAATTGAAAGAATTGAATGCCAATTCAGGCGCCGCTTTTTCACAGCACGGACAGGATATTTTTTCACTGATAGAGAATCTCGGCAAACCGGTAATTGCTGCGGTTAACGGTTTTGCTCTCGGCGGCGGCTGCGAACTGGCAATGGCATGCAGCATGAGAATTGCTTCAAACAACGCAAAATTCGGTCAGCCTGAGGTGGGTCTGGGTATTATCCCCGGTTACGGCGGTACACAGCGGCTGCCCCGTCTGGTTGGTAAAGGAAGAGCCCTCGAATTAATTCTCACAGGAGACATGATTACTGCTGATGAAGCATACCGTATCGGTCTGGTCAATAAAGTGGTGGAACAACGTGAACTTATGCCCACAGCCGAAACAATCGCACAAAAGATAATCGCAAACGCTCCGCTTGCGATAAAATACGGCCTCGAAGCTGTAAACCACGGCTTGGAAGTCTCTCAAGCCGAGGGACTGCGGTTGGAAGCTGAACTGTTTGGTTTATCCTGTGCCACCGAGGACATGAAAACGGGTATGGCTGCATTCCTCGAAAAAAAAGGAAAAGCGGTATTTAAGGGGAAATGAGAATTACTGTTTTTTACTTAAAAGTTCCTGTGAAAATGGCTTTTTAGCTTGGATACAGTTAGTGCGTAGGGATAAGAGGAATCCGCAGAAATTGCCGGGATACTTAAACCATAACATCTTTATTATTTCGGTAGTAATTACTATATTATTAATGTAGATTGACGTGTTAAATGAATCGTTGTTTTATGGGTGGATGAAATATGAAAAAAATTTTTAAAAATGTACAAGATCCTAATTCCGCTGTGGATTTCTAATTTTCTTTATGACAAATATTTCTTCTATTCGGCACCGAGCGACAATACTAAGCCGGCAGATACCCCGGTTTGAAAGTCGTTTCCAGCTTATAGAAGAAAACCTGTACCGAAAATTTACGCAATTAGAAAAATCATTAACTCTCTTGAAATCTCAACAGGTTCTTTTACAACGCTTTGGATTCTCTTCAAACGTCTTCTTTCAATATGGTAAAACAGGATTATTTATCCAAAGCAGTATTTTATTATAACATTTATTTCGAACAGTAGTCTTTACTTAATTAATCGATATCGATTTTCTTGCATTAGTCCTTCAAATAATATTGTAAAAATACATTATTAAAGCCGAATATAAAATGTAGGGATCATTTTGTTTAATTTGTAATACTCAACATTTAAATAAAGGGACAGCTATGAAATGCTGGAATTGCCAAAAAGAAGAAAATATACCGGATAAACCGGGCAGGTTAGACACCTGTTCCTATTGTCAGAGTTTTTTACATTCATGCTTAAACTGCAAATTTTATGATAAAAACGCTAATCATGAATGCCGTGAACCGCAGGCGGAATGGGTCAGAGATAAAAAAATGGCGAACTTTTGTGGTTATTTCACACCGTCAGGTAATAATGCGGAAGTAAGGACTGAGACAAAAAAATTATTATCAAAAGAAGAAGCAGAAAAAAAGTGGACTAAATTGTTTAAAAAGAAATGATATTGTGTTGAGCAGCATAGCTTTTCTTTTTATTAGATATCCCGGCTAAACGGCTCTTAGATTTAGTGATGTTTTGCTTACAAATCATTGTATTTATTGATTAATTCGGATTTTGATATTGTTTTTTAAAAAATCAAAACGCCAGCAGGCGTAACATGCGGTGGTTCCAGAAAATGCGCGGTGAAATTAATGTAGATGGTGCTCCGTTCATTGTGAGCACGATAAATGGCAAAGTCAATTCGCTTGTTAAGTAATATAAAATCGATTTAAATAAAAAACTCCACCCCGACACGAAAATGTCAATAAATGAAAGATCCGGAATGGAGTTTTTTATTATAAAAATTAATCAAAATATTATTCCGAACGTGGAATAAAAAATCCTGTAATTAATGTCTTTTGTATCTAAAGAATGGTTGTTATCATTATAACTCTGGAAACTCTGAGAAAAACGTACATCAGCGAACATTGATAATGGACTATTCGGCAGATTAAAGGAGAATCCGCCTCCAAAGGTTAATGCCCATGTTGAGGTTCTCATGGCGTTCACTTTCTTTGCATCCGTTGGAGCATCCTTTACATCCATTATACCGACGGTAACATAAGGTTCTTGTGTACATCTTACCAAAAATCCTAATTCGGGTCCCCCTATCAGATATGGTTCAAAAGGTAAACCAAGGTTTCTGAAAACAAGTTTATAAGTTAAAGGAACCATAATAAAATAATTGTGAAATTCTGAAAAGCGTTGATTAAAAGGTGGTGGATCACTTGCTTTTTCTAAGTTTAAGTGATAAAAACCATCTCCTGTATAAGCAAAAATAATTTCAGGCGTAAATATAAAATTCTCCCGTACTTGACGTTCGAATCTGATGCCAAATGAATAGCCGGATATCCATTCGTGCGTATCGTCAATATTGGCTGTTGGAGCCTTTGCAGGATCAGGATTCATTAATTGCGTTCCGTAAGTATGTCCTCCTACAATTCCGATTCTGTTTTTTCTCTCCTGCGCGTTTCCCGCACTTACAAACATTATACATAACGAGCCAATCAGGCTAAATATGAATAGTCTGCGCATAATAAAAACCTCCTGAAAAATAATAGGAATTAAAAATTGAATTATCTGTAAGAAAATAGTGTTATTGTATAAATATTGTATTGTAAAATAATATTAAAATACCGTTATAAAATCTCACGCAAAAAGGTCAAACAACTATTCAAATCACGAAAACAATAAAAAATTTTTCAGAGCTTCTCAAATTTCTTATTGAAATATTTTAACAACAATTATAACTGAGCGCAAATGTAAATATGGTGTTACCCATTCAAGAGGCGCTTTAAAAACATTACTTAGTTATATAAGTTCAATCGCACTATCTAACAAATAGAAAATCTCTCTGTGCGATTTCAATTCCCTTTTCGGGGAAAAGAAAATTCAATCTTTTTGCGGTCGCGCGGTAATGCGTACCGGGTTTTAACCTTCTTGCAGCTGAATGGGTTCTCATAATTCCTAAAATCGGCTGGGAATTTTCCCGGTCATCGTCATAAATACTATAGCCCCATTCATCATAGCCTATCCAGATGTAATCCGGGTAATACAGTCTATCGTGAGCATAGGGAGTAACAATTCCATCAAATCCCGGTGTTACAACTCTCCACAAAATTATATCGGGCTCAATTACCTTGGCTAAACTTAATTCAGTAATCGGACCACCCATGAAGTTATAGGTGCAATCGCCTTCAAATTCGTTCTGGCCGCCGATATTGATTACAAATACAAAATCGTATTGTATTTCTGTTTCAAAGTCAAGTGTTCTCTCTTCCCTTGAACATGTGGTAAAAAAGAGCATGGATAAAATAATAAACATTACAAGTAAAATGCTTTTTTTAGGCATTTTCGACCTCCTATAAAATATTATACCTGTTAATATTAAAAAAATTATTCAGGAATTTGTACAGAGTTTTCTATAAATGAATAAGAACTATTCCCCTTTTTCTTAATCGAAATGTCTGTTATCTAATGCACTTACATCACCAATAACGCATATACTTGTTTAAAAACATACATTTAAATTATACTGCAAAACAGAACAAATTACATAAAAAAACAAGAAAACTCACGGCGATTCAGCAGGTATTAAAATATTTGCGGACTAACTTTTTAATTTATTTTCACACTTCTTTACTATACAGTATGACAATGTATTTAATAAATCATACTAACATAAAAAATTATTTTTGAAAAATCAATAATAATTTATAATATTTTAAAAAAAAATTATTTAGGTTTAAAAAAAAATGTAAAATTGAGTTTATTTTTGTACTTCTTTTTCTGTATGTTAAAAATAATATTGATAATACAACAAAAAATCCGTATTCTTTATTGAAATACGTATATGTAAACAAAACGGTTGTATCCGGAAAATAAACAGCAAAATCTCCACTATTAAATTATTGCAAAATATATGCCAGATTTATTTTTAAGGTGAAGTTGAGATTGGAAATGAAAATTCAGTGCAGATAATGGAAATTTTATTGTACTATAACATAGAGAGATAGTGAAAAATTTTGCACTGTTTGTACCGTAATATTTTTTTTGACAGCAATAGAAGTTATTGATGCAAATATATTGTAATTTAAGGACTTAGCAAATATTAGTTCTCTGCTTATTTCCGGGATTCTTCATTTCCTGAACAGTAAATCGTAAGGATAAAATGAGTATAGTGCAAAATTTTTCATAGTTAATAACGTATTATCTTATTTTATGTGCCCCGGTACTTGTAATGCAAAAACTACTTTGTTAATGTTCCCCAAGTGCTTCGGTGAACAACAGAGAACGATGACTGTAATAAATGAACTAACGAATTACTTTAGTAATATATTTTAAATACTGTTTTTGTAATTTTCAAATCCGTATAAACCTGGATTATAAAAATTTCAACAGGAGTATAGTTGATTGAGTGAGAAACCTCAAAAGATTCAGCTTTTCCACACTTGCCTGGTAAATGAGTTTTATCCGGAAGTTGGAATGGCGGTTGTAAATGTCCTTGAGCATTTGGGTATAGAAGTTAATGTGCCTTTACGTCAAACGTGTTGTGGTCAGCCGGCATACAACACCGGTTTCCAAAAAGATGCCAAAAAAGCAGCACGGTATACAGTAGAACTATTATCAAAGACGGAAGGTCCAATAGTTATTCCTTCAGGATCATGCACAGACATGATAATTCACCAATATCCTATTCTTTTTCGAGAGGATACTGATTTTTTACCCGAAGTAACGGCTGTAACAAAGCGGTGTTATGAGTTTACTCAGTTCCTTGTGGATGTTCTTGGAGTATCAAAACTCGGTGCTCGATTAGATGCAAGAGCGGCATACCACCAATCATGCCATCTTCTCCGGGGGCTTGGTATAAAAAAACAACCCGCATCTTTACTCGAAAATATCGAGAACCTAAAAATCATGACTATTGAAGAAAAGGATGAATGCTGCGGTTTTGGTGGTACATTTGCGGCAAAACATCCCGATATATCCGGATCGATTATGCAAAAAAAGATTAGAAATATAGAAAACTCAAAAGCGGATATGGTTGTTAGCTGCGACATGGGATGTCTTATGCATCTCGAAGGAGGATTACATCGAAAAGGCTCTACCATTAAGCTTCGGCATATTGCACAGGTTTTAGAAGCAGGGTTACAATAATGTCAACATTTTCAGCACGTGTTAAAAGCGTTATAAATGACAATGATCTTCAGATTGCCTTGAGCAAAGCTACGACTAAATTGAGTTCAGGCAGGGAAGCATCAATCGCTTCTCTTGAGAATGCCGACCTCATAAGGGACATGGCTCGGAGGGCAAAATTAAACATTTTGCACAATCTTGATGAAAACCTTTTGAAATTTGAACACAGACTTATTGATAATGGTGTGAATGTTCACTGGGCAGAAAAAGGAACGGATGCATGCGAGGTTGTAATCAAAATCGCACAAAAACGCGGGATTAAAAAAGTTGCAAAGTCTAAATCGATGGTCTCAGAGGAAATTCATCTCAACGAAGCCCTTATAAAAGCAGGGCTGCAGGTTATTGAGACAGACCTGGGAGAATACATAGTACAATTGGCGGATGACCGTCCTTCCCACATTATTGCACCGATTATGCACATGACCCGGCACAGGGTGGGAGAAATAATGCACAGACATCTTAATGTTCCTTATACCGACGACATCAAAGAGCTCGCTCGTTATGCACGTGAAAAACTGCGAAGTGAGTTTCTAAGTGCAGAAATTGGAATTACCGGTGCAAATTTTGGTGTGGTAGAAACCGGGACTATCTGCATTGTAACAAACGAGGGAAATGCCCGCATGGTTACAACACTGCCAAAAATTCACATTGTGATTATGAGTTTGGAAAAATTGGTGCCCACCCTTGCTGACTTAGACCTTATGTTAAAAATATTGGCACGCTCAGCTACCGGTCAGAAACTTACTTCATATACTACGTTAATCCATGGTCCAAAGGTTGATGAAGAAAATGTCGGACCGGAGGAAGTGCATGTTATTCTGCTGGATAACGGCAGAACCGGTATATTCGGAAGTGAACAGGCAGAAATTCTTGGGTGTATTCGCTGCGGCGCCTGCCTGAACATTTGCCCTGTTTATAAAAATATTGGCGGTCATGCTTATGGCGATGTTTATCCCGGTCCTATCGGGTCTGTCCTAACACCGGGTCTCAAAGGGCTTTTGGAATGGAAAGACCTTCCTTATGCAAGTTCACTTTGCGGTGCCTGCAAAGATGTTTGCCCGGTAAGGCTTGATATTCCTCAAATGCTTTTGAGTTTACGAAAAAATGCAATAAAAGAAAAAATACCATTTGGACTGAAAATAGGAATGAAGGGATTTGGGATAATTACTGCATATCCCGGATTATATAAGTTTATTAGAAATATTGGCAGTCTGTTTTTAAGACTTATCGGCAGGGACGGATGGATTAAAAGGTTCCCCGCAAATTGGTTGATTCCCACGGATTTGCTAAATGGATGGACAAAGGTGCGGGATTTTAAAGTACCTGCCCGAAAATCATTCCAGGACATGTGGATTGAGAGGGAAAAAAGTTATGAATAGTCCCGGATTCACCGATTCTAAAAGTAAGATTATTTCTTGCATAAAAAAATTCCGCTCAGCGGGTTCGGTAATACTTCCGAATGCAAAGCCGGATCTTGCGGAGAAAATCGAATATCCATCATTAAATGAAGAAGAACTCTTGTCTGGATTCATCGAAGAACTGAAAGCCCTGGAGGTGGATAGTTATGTCGAATATTCTCCGGAAAATGTGAGGGAACGTCTCAGGTCTCTTATTCATGGGAAATCTATTCTTAGTTGGGAACCGCAGAGCCTTCCTTATGATCTGGGAACTATTTTGGAAAAAGAAAATGTTATTTACGGGAGAGATGAAATTACGGTGCAAACAAAGGCGGAGATAGGGCTTACGGGATGTGACGCAGCTATTGCAGAGACCGGTTCTTTGGTGCTTGTTCAGAAAAAAGGGCAGCCGAAAACCGCCTCACTGCTCCCGTTTGTACATGTTGCAGTGGTTAAAAAAAGCGAAATTTATTTCAGTATGGGAGAGTTCTTTGTTAAAGACGGGAAAGAAGCGGCAGGCAGTCCCTGTGTTAATATTATTACAGGTCCAAGCCGCACGGCAGATATAGAACAGACATTAACCATTGGAGTGCATGGTCCCGGAAAAGTTATTGTGGTAATTGGTCCCTAATAATAATGCATTAGTCTCACAATCGGTACATTTATCGGATGGCTGTATATGTTTTTATATATTGCTTTATTTCTGCATTTGAAGTGTAAAAATATATTGATTTATCTATCTATGTTATATACATTATAAATATTTGTAAAAAATAGCTTTGTTTTAATAACATTCCTGATAAAATGTAACTGGTTTATTAGTCGAATAGCAGGGGGAGTTAGCGAACCGCCCTTACAAATGCTTTCGTAATGTATCGAATCCCAACAATATGAATGCATACATTTTAAAGGAATTAATAAAATGATTGGGGAAAAATATTACATTACAAAATCTTCGCCGTGAAAGCCCCATAAGGGACGAACGGTGACTTAAATACAAAGCATAAAAACTTATTCAGTGAGTTTGATAAAATGATTGGTGAAACGATTCTCCATTATAAAATCGTGAAAAAAATCGGGGAAGGGGGGATGGGCGTAGTGTATAAAGCCCAGGATACCAAGCTCGACCGCATTGTGGCGCTTAAGTTCCTGCCGAAGCATCTCACCGCCGGCGAGACGGAGCGCGCCCGCTTCCTGCAGGAAGCAAGAGCCGCTTCCGCACTCAATCATCCCAATGTGTGCGTTGTTCATGACATCATGGAGCACGAAGGTTATGAATTTATTGTCATGGAATATATCGACGGCGTTACGCTTCGGAAAAAACTGCAGGATGCCCCGCTCAAGTTAAAAGACGCGGTTCACTACGCCGTGCAGATCGGTGATGCCTTGCAGGCGGCGCACGACAAGGGGATCGTACACCGTGACGTGAAAACCGAAAACATAATGATCACCTCCGCAAACCAGGTCAAAGTGATGGACTTCGGGCTGGCGAAACTAAAAGGTGCGCTTAAACTTACCAAGCCCTCCAGCACGGTAGGCACGCTGGCATATATGTCGCCGGAACAAATACGCGGTGAAGAAACGGATAACCGTTCGGATATTTTCTCCTTTGGCGTCGTGGTGTATGAAATGCTCACGTGCAAA